>NZ_LWBL02000016.1 GCF_001644195.2 Bacillus marinisedimentorum
CGCGAAAGGGCGTCGAATTGGCGTGAAACCAGCCTGGTTTGAAGCGAAAAGGTGCCGCAAGCGTGATATTATTCCTGTACAGTTCTAAATAAATTTAAAATCACGTCACTTTTCAATCCCTCAAGCGGGGAAATGGCCCTTTATATCGAAAACTATTGCCAAAACAAACGGCCTGGTTTCCGGCAATTAAAAAACCGGCCCTTCCTCTGGCATAAATCCAGTTCAGGGCCGCTCTTGGCGTTCTTTATTTCAATTCCGAGGTGCAGTTGGATTTATTCATAAAACACATCAAATGTTTCCCACATGTCTTCAAGCTGTTCAAGGCGTTTTTTCACTTTCTCCTGCTCAGAACGGGTGACACCTGTGATGAGTGCATTAATGATACTGAGCGGAGCGGAAAACGAATCAATGAACGAGTTGATTTCGACTGCGCTGTACAGCTTAGTGTCGCCAAGCGGTGCAAGCGGCGACAGCAGATGATCGGTGATCACGAGTGTCCTGGCGCCCCGGGACCGGGAGTACTTCAGCACATCGACAGTGCGTTTCGTGTAACGCGAAAACCCGAGTCCGATGACAAGATCTTGATCTGTTATATCCAGCAGGTGTTCGGATACGCCGTCTGCCTGGGTGATCAATTCGGTATTCTGAAGCACGAGGTCCAGGTAAAACTCAAGGAAGTGGCCGATGCTTTGGGCGCTCCGGTATGCCACGATGAAAATACGCTCAGCACCGATGATGTCGCGTACCGCCTCCTGAAATGCTTCGGCGTCAATGTTATCGAGCGTATCCTTGATGTTCTGGATGTCATCGGAAAGGACTTCTTCCCATACATGCGGTTCAGTATGGTCCATCCGCGAAGTTTTTTCAAACCGTTCTGCCGATGTCCATTTCCGCTTCATCGTTTCCTGGAGGTGGCGTTGGAAATCGGGATAGCCCTGGAATCCGAGAAAAACCGCAAACCGGATGATTGTCGCTTCGCCGACGCCGACCTGGCGGGCAAGCTTGGAAGCGGTCAAAAATGGTGCGCTTTCCGGATTTGCAATCAGATAGTTTGCTATTTTCTTTTGCGATTTGCTCATCGTTTCCTGCATATGCATCATGCGGTCGAATACGTCCATTTTTTCCATGATTTCCCCCTCGCCCTTACATCATCACTTAGTCATTTCCGTTGCAATCTTCAGCTTCATCTTTTACAAAATCAGTTTCATCTTCCCGGAATCTGCCTTCATTGCTGCTCAGCTTTCAGTTTTTTGATCGCTCTTTTGAAAGCTTCAACCGTTTTTTCGATCTCTTCTTCGCCGTGTTCGGTTGAAAGGCTGTATCGATTCAGAGGCTTTGTATAAATTCCTTCGTTGAGTAAATGATAGTCCAGGCGCTTGCGAAGTTCAAGGTCTGCCTTCTGGAATTGGCGATAGTCTTTGATTTCATCCTGGTCGGTCGGAATCAGGTTGAAAATCGTCCCTTTCCCGACGGCCTTCATCGGAAGTCCGTTTTCCTCGAAAAGCTGTTCAAGCCTGGTTTTTAATGTTTCGGTATGGTGAAGAACGTCTCCCATTTTCATTTCCAGGACATCAAGCACCGCCATGCCCGCTGCCAGGATGCCCGGGTGTCCGTTATACGTTCCGCTGTGGAACAGCACATTTTTAGAGTTGGATGTTTTGCTCTGACTGTAATCAAAGACGTCCGAGGAAAGCCCTGCGGCACTTTCAAGCATAATTTCCTTCTTGCCGCCGACGACACCGACCGGGAAGCCGCCGCCGATCACTTTTCCCAGTGCGGTCAAATCGGGCTTGATGCCATAAACTTCCTGGGCTCCTCCGAGGCCGAGGCGGAATCCGGTTTTCACTTCATCAAAAATCAGCACGATGCCGAGCTCTTCAGTAATGGTCCGCAGCTGCTTCATGAACTCGGGATCCGCTGGAATGAAACCGCTTTGGACAGGTTCCAGGATAAGTGCGGCGAGGTTATCTTTATGTTTTCTCAGCAAGCATTCCGTTTTTTCGATGTCATTAAAGGGTAAAATGAGAATATTATCTTCATAGTATGACGGTATTCCTTTCGATTCCTGGACGGCGGCCGGTTCATCTTCCGCTCCATACTCCTGCTGGGACGGATTGATGCTGAACAGCACTTTATCATAGCCGCCGTGGTAGTGCCCTTCAAACTTGGCAACCTTGTGCCTGCCTGTGTAGGCGCTGGCAAGGCGCAGGGCCAGCAGGGTCGCTTCTGTGCCGGAATTCGTATATCTCAGCAGTTCCATGCTTGGATAATAGCTTTTCAGGCGTTTGCCCATTTCGTATTCAAGACTGTGGGGTGTGCCGAATAGGCTGGTGCCGTCCGATTCAAGCTGGTTGAACATCGCTTCTTTCACTTTCGGATGGCCATGGCCGAGCATCAGGGAGCCGTATGCGAGCAGATAGTCGACGTATGCATTATCGTCCATGTCATACAAGTAGGCTCCTTTCGCCTTTTTCATAACGACAGGATAAGGTGCGAATGCCTTTATATTTGCCGTTACGCCATTCGGCATGACATCCTTGGCCTTTTCCATAAAAGCAAGGGAGGACGGGGTCTTTGACATGTAGTCATGCACAGCAGAAGAAATCTTGTTGACTGCCAATTCATTACACCTCTTTGAAATATTTTTTTCTTGTTATTTATATTATGAAATATATCCTTCACAAGCAATGATTAAAACCTATTTTTTGAAATTTTTTTGAAGGGAAATTACGGAAAACGCTTTCAAGTCGGTTTCGGATTGAAACAACTGGGAGAGGAAGGTAAGATTGTGAAAGAGGAATCGATTACATATTTACTTTTTACAGTATGAAAGGAGTCACAAGAATGGCAGACCGGGATGAGCAATTGAAGCAGCAGGCTTATGACGAAGTGGATAAAAACAGGGCGGAAGTGGAGCGGGATCCTTACCGGCTTACTTATCATATAATGCCGCCGGCAGGACTGCTGAATGATCCAAACGGTTTCATCCAGTGGAATGGGACATATCATTTGTTTTATCAATGGATGCCGTTCAAGACTGGGCACGGCGCCAAGTTCTGGGGCCATTACACATCGGACAACCTGGTCCGGTGGTCACACGAGGAAATCGCCCTTGCCCCGAGTGAGTGGTATGAAAAGAACGGATGTTACTCCGGCAGCGCTATCGATCATGATGGAGTGATGACGCTTTTTTATACAGGGAATGTGAAAGATGAAGACGGCAATCGTGAAACGTATCAATGCAAGGCGGTGTCGGTGGACGGGCTTCATTTTAAAAAAGAAGGGCCCGTCATCACGCTGCCGGAAGGATACACGCCGCATTTCCGCGATCCGAAAGTCTGGAAGCATGGTGACCGCTGGTACATGATAGTCGGTGCCCAGAACATTGATCTTGAAGGACGGGCGGTCCTTTTCCGTTCGGATGACCTTTATAAATGGGAGCATCTCGGCCCGATTGCCGGATCCCACCTCGGCCAGCTTGGAGATTTCGGCTATATGTGGGAATGCCCGGACCTGTTCCCCCTCGGCGGCAAAGATGTGCTTATTGCATCACCTCAGGGACTTGAAGCTTCCGGCATGCTCTATAATAACGTATACCAGGCCGGCTACTTTGTCGGAGAGCTAGATTATAAGAATGCCCGCATGGCGCACGGCGATTTCACCGAACTGGACAGAGGATTCGAGTTCTATGCACCACAAACGACGGAGGATGATAAAGGGCGCCGGATCCTCATCGCCTGGATGGGTGTACCGGACCAGAACGAGCAGGACCAGCCGACCGTCAAGCATAAATGGCTTCACACGATGACGCTGCCGAGAGTGCTGGCTTTAAAAGAGGGAAAGCTGATTCAGCAGCCGGTTGAAGAACTTGAATCGCTTCGTAAAAATGAAGTCACTCACCAGGGGATGCTGCTCGAAAATGAGGAAGCGGAATATGAGGGAATCTCCGGGAAAGCGGCGGAATTGCTGCTTGAAGAGTTCAGCGGCAATGCTGAACAATTCGAAATTGGTATCCGCGGGAATGCCCGCCTCCTTTATAACAACAGAGAAAAGCGGTTTACACTTGAACGCAAGAGCTTTGTGGACGGACTGACTGAATCGCGGCACTGTTATTTGGCAAAGCTCGATTCCATCCGTGTTTTCCTTGATGCGTCTTCGGTCGAAGTCTTTTTGAATGGCGGCGAGGAAGTTTTCACGGCACGGATTTTCCCTGATCCGGGAAACGGGCGGATCGTTTTTGGTGCAAAGGGGAATGTGGAGTTTAATTTGAAGAAGTGGGATCTTGGATAAAAAGAGCGGCAGCTGCTGCTCTTTTTTTGTGGAAGGGATATCAGGCGGCAGTGGAAATTTCGAAGTTCTGTTGCGTAGTTCTTTGGATTAAGATTGAGTGTCAGGTATAGGGAATGAACTGGATAGGCACCTTTGCTGTTTGAGTCAGAAGTGTTTCTAATCAGCAGAGCGACCAGGATTAGAGGCATTGAACCCCGATTCAGTGCGCCAAATCAGCAAGATGACTAAGGTTAGGGGCACTGAACCCCAATTCAGAGCCCCTAATCAGCAGAGCAACCAAACTAGAGGTACTGAACCCCAATTCAGTGCCTTTTAAAGGTAGCACCAAAAAACTGAACCCGTTAGAAAAATTGATTTCAAGGTGCTATTTCCTGCTAAATAGAGAAAATGAAATATAAAATATAAATAACTTCTCACCAGTGTACATGATATGGGTTATTCTGTGTTTATCACTAAAAATGGATAGTGCGGGCGGATGACTGAGATGAAATATTTGCTAAACTGTAATGGTGTGCGAAAAAAGTTCATGTTTCTGAAAAGAAAGCCGTGAAAACAGCTTTTTTTTTAATTGATTTGTAAAGTTTAAACTGAACAAATTGTGCAGAAAAACACATATACTACATCAGGAGGTGAAGCAAGGTTCTAAAATGCCCGAACGCAGAAATGCCGCATTTTTGAACTGAAGCTCAAATGAAAAAAATGAAAGCCAAAATTGACCCGACTACGTTTATTTCTACCTTTGCGTTATTGTTAGCCGTTTGTATTCCTCTCATCATGTTCCCCGAAAAAGGCGCAGAAATGTTAAGTACCGCCAACTCTTTTGTTACCGATAAATTTGGCCCCCTTTATTTATGGGGAGGATTCGGCGCCCTCTTATTCCTGACCTGGGTGACCTTCAGCAAATATGGGAATATCACGCTCGGAAAGCCTGAAGAAAAGCCGCAATTCTCCACGTTCAGCTGGGCAGGGATGATGTTTTGTGCCGGGATCGGTTCGAGCATCATGTACTGGGGTGCTGTCGAGTGGGCGTACTATTATCAGTCCCCGCCATACGCCCTTGAAGCGAAATCCGCTCAAGCTATCGAGTGGGCGGCAACTTATGGTATCTTCCACTGGGGCCCGACCGCATGGGCGATTTATACATTACCCGCATTGCCGATCGCCTATTTGTACCACGTAAAGAAAAAACCGATTTTGAAAATCAGTGAAGCATGCCGGCCAATCCTGGGCAAACTTGTCGATGGCCCGCTTGGAAAAACGATAGATATCCTGTTCATGTTCAGTTTGCTCGGCGGAGCTGGAACAACGTTAGGTCTCGGTACGCCGATGATTTCAGCAGGGATTACGGAAGTGACGGGCATCCAGCGTTCTCTTGTTTTGGATATCTCGGTATTGCTTATCGTCACTGTCATTTTTTCTGTCAGTGCCTATTCCGGCCTTGAAAAAGGCATTAAAAAGTTAAGTGACATCAATTTGCTTCTATCGTTTGGATTCCTTGTATTCGTGCTGGTTGCCGGCCCGACACTGTTCATCATGAAAATGAGCACAAATGCGACCGGTTTATTGATGGATAATTTTTTCCGCATGAATCTTTGGACAGATCCTGTTCTCAAGTCAGGGTTCCCAGAAGCATGGACCGTGTTTTACTGGGCATGGTGGATTGTATATGCACCATTTATCGGCTTGTTTGTCGCTAAAATTTCCAAAGGCCGCACCATCCGCCAGACAATTCTTGGAGCGGTCGGCTGGGGATCGCTTGGTTCAGCGCTTTATTTCATGATTCTCGGAAATTACGGCATGTACCTGGAATTAAACAATATTGTTCCGGTCACGCAAATTATGGCTGAGCAGGGTACTCCGGAAGCGATCATTGCCATTATTGCCGCATTGCCGCTCGGAAAACTGATGGTGACCCTGTTCACGGTAACAGCGATTGTTTTTCTTGCCACTACATTTGATTCTTCATCCTATACCTTGGCTGCAGTTACCCAAAACATGGTGGTCGGAGATCCTTTCCGGTGGAACCGCCTGTTCTGGGCCTTCTCGCTTGCCGTCCTTCCGATGACATTGATGTTTGTCGGCGGCCTTGAAGCATTGCAGACTGTTTCTATTCTTGTCGCCCTGCCGATTGTCATCATCATGTTCGGGCTTGCCGCATCATTTGTTAAACTTGTGCGGCGTGACAGGGAAATTGTTATGGAGCATAACATAGCCTATCAGAAAGAGGCTATGGGTGAAAAAGAGTCAGCGTAATAAATTTGTATGGCGGTTTTCACAAAAACCAAAATCACGACTTACCATACATGATTAGTGCCGGGATGAATCGGGAAAATTAGCCGTAACGCTGATCCAAAGGAGGATTGTTATGGCTGATTCGAAAAGGCAGCAGCAGGATAAGGAGACGGTTTCTGCCAATGAGGCGATCAATGAAACGCTGAATGATTCTGTAAGGGATGTTGACCGCGACAAGCCGGAGACAGAGGCGCAGGCGGCCAATCAGAAGATAGATGAGTACTTTGAAGACGATAAAAGCGGTAAAGAAAAAACAGCGCCGACTTATCTTTATAACAACACACCGGCAATTGATGTAGACGGTGAAGATGAATAGAAAAATGCGGGAGATGTTCAGTCTTCCGCATTTTTTTTTGTTATACTGAAAGGGGACACAGTGGAAGCGCACACGGCAAACGGTGCGCTTTTTTCTTTTGGCTTTTCTTCTGAATCATTGTTTTCAGCTTAGTAGGACAACCTTTTTTCGTATACATGAAGGTTGATCTGGAGGCTGGGGCTGTACTTCCCGTCACGGAAAGACAGTACCTGCAGCACAAATCTCCCCCTTTTTTGATCAGCATCGATATTATCAAAACAGAAATTCTTATTACATAGTTCCGGTTTTCGTAAGGGCAGGAAAGGAAAATGGGTAACAGCAAGTTTTAAGCGATTCTTAATGAAACGGATGTGAGCATCGTGGATAATGTATTGCGGAATGATTGGGCCAACATTTTACAAAGCGAATTTGAGAAACCATATTTTCAGGAATTGAGCCGTTTTTTAGAAAAAGAATATGAAACAAAGACGATTTACCCAGCAAAAGAAAATATTTTCAATGCACTCCACCTCACTTCTTTTAAGGACACGAAAGTGGTGATCCTCGGCCAGGATCCTTACCACGGGCCGAATCAGGCGCACGGATTGAGTTTTTCCGTGCAGCCGGAGGTGACGCCGCCTCCTTCAGTCAGAAATATTTACAAGGAACTGCAAAGCGACCTTGGGTGCAAAATTCCGAACAATGGCTATCTTGTCAAATGGGCTGAACAGGGTGTGCTCTTGCTGAACACGGTTCTTACAGTTCTCGCTGGCAAACCCGATTCTCATAAAGGAAAAGGATGGGAGAGGTTTACCGATGAGGTGATCCGGTCACTGAACGGCCGCGAGAAACCGGTTGTCTTCATGCTCTGGGGCAAGAAAGCGCAGGCAAAAGAAGAACTCATTACAGCCGACCACCATTACGTCATCAAATCGGCCCACCCTAGCCCTTTTTCAGCGAATCGGGGCTTTTTTGGAAGCAAGCCTTTTTCAAAAGCGAATCAGTTTCTTGAGAAAATTGTGAGTGAACCGGTCGATTGGCAAATCCCCGATAATTAAGATACTTTGGATGCCTGTTTTAACACCTGGCAAGAGGGGGAAAAGCATCTGGGGCAGCACCTTTCCGCTGCGGGGTTAAATAGATAAGGATTTATCGTAAGAACGTGAGAATGGAATATGATACGATTGGCTTAGAGGTGTTTTAGGGATTACCTTTGGAGCGTGCCGGTGCCCGGCCAGCCTGGAGGAAATGGGGATGGCTCTCCCGAAGGCGAAAGGTCATCAAGGCAAATTTATAAAATGACAGGAGGAATGGAAACGATGTCTTATGAAGGAGTTGCAGACACTGTCGAGTTACATAACGGTGCAAAGATGCCATGGCTCGGCCTTGGCGTGTACAAAGCGGAAGAAGGCGAAGAAGTATACAATGCGGTAACTGCTGCCCTGAAGGCCGGTTACAGAAGCATTGATACAGCGTCATTCTATGGGAATGAGGAAGGTGTCGGCAGAGCAATCCGTGATTCCGGTATTCCGCGGAAAGAGATTTTTGTCACGACCAAAATTTGGAATGATGATCAGGGATATGAAAGCACCTTCAGGGCGGCAGAGGCGAGCCTTGAACGGCTGGGCCTTGATTATGTGGACCTGCTGTTGATCCACTGGCCGGTAAAAGGAAAGTACAAAGACACATGGCGTGCGCTGGAGGCGCTCTACCGTGAAGGGAGAGCTACATCAATCGGTGTAAGCAATTTCACCAGCGACCATCTTGAGGATTTGATGAAGGATGCCGAAGTGAAGCCGGTTGTGAACCAGGTTGAACTCCATCCGCGCCTGACTCAAAAAGAGTTGCTCGGATATTGTGAAAAGAACGGCATCCGTGTCGAAGCATGGAGTCCGATCATGCGTGCCAAGCTTTTTGACAACGATGTGATCCAGGACCTCGCGCAGAAGCACAGCAAAAGCCCGGCACAAATCATCTTGCGCTGGCATCTTCAGAATGGAGTCGTCATCATTCCAAAATCAGTGCGTGAAAACCGCATCCGTGAAAATGCCGACATCTTCGACTTTGCCCTCGATGATGAAGACATGAAACGAATCGACGGCCTGAACAAAGACGAGCGTACCGGCCCAGACCCTGACAACTTCGATTTCTAATCGGTGCGTGTTCGTCAATTTGCTGAAAAAACACCGGAAAATCCCTGCTTTTGCAGGGATTTTTTGGCGTATTTGACCAATAATAGAGAGGAAATGAAGTTTCGCTTTTTTTCAGTGCCTGGCAATTGCGAGGCAATTGCCAGGCACTGAAAAAGTCGCTGCAGAGTGCATTGAACAAGCCAATGAAAAGTCTGAATTGCCCGGAAAAGACCGGTTACTTGATTAGGGAAAAGCGGTTGTGTTATTTTCATACAGAGATTACAGAGATAATGGGACTACAGACAGCGGGTTGGCGAATGAACCCAGCTGCTGCAGAAAGGACGTTATATATTATGGCAAAACAGCAAATCGGTGTTATCGGCCTGGCAGTGATGGGCAAGAATCTCGCACTGAATATTGAAAGCCGCGGATACAGTGTATCGGTTTATAACCGATCCCGTGAAAAGACGGATGACTTCCTTGAGAATGAGGCAAAAGGGAAAAACCTTTCGGGTACATACGGCATCGAGGAGTTTGTCGAATCGCTTGAAAAACCGCGAAAGATCATGCTCATGGTAAAAGCCGGCGGTCCGACAGATGCGACGATCGACCAGCTGCTGCCGCATCTTGAAAAAGGAGACATCCTGATCGACGGCGGGAACGCCTTTTTCAAAGATACGAAGAAGCGAAGTGAAGAGCTTGAAGCAAAAGGCATCCATTTCATCGGCACCGGTGTATCCGGCGGTGAAGAAGGCGCCCTTAAAGGCCCTTCCATCATGCCCGGCGGTCCGAAAGAAGCCTACAAGCATGTGAAGGATATCTTTGAAGCCATTTCGGCAAAGGTCAGCGGTGAAGCCTGCACCACTTACATCGGTCCGGATGGTGCCGGCCATTATGTCAAAATGGTTCATAACGGCATCGAATATGGCGATATGCAGCTGATCAGTGAAGCGTATTTCTTGATGAAGCATGTTCTCGATCTTGATTCCGAAGAAATGCACCGCGTATTTTCCGAGTGGAATGAAGGGGAGCTCGACAGCTTCTTAATCGAAATCACGGCTGATATTTTCACTAAAACAGACGATGAAACCGGCAAGCCGATGATCGATGTCATTCTTGATACTGCCGGACAGAAAGGAACCGGCAAATGGACGAGCCAGAGCGCGCTCGACCTCGGTGTTCCGCTTCCGGTCATCACCGAATCCGTCTTTGCCCGCTTTATTTCCGCCCTGAAAGAAGAGCGCGTAAAAGCAAGCAAAGTGCTGAACGGTCCTAAGTCTAAGCCGTTTGCAGGCGATAAGGAGGCCTTCATCGAATCGATCCGCAAAGCACTGTATATGAGTAAAATCGTTTCGTACGCACAGGGATTTGCCCAAATGCGCGCGGCCTCAGACGAATATGACTGGAATTTGAAATACGGCGATATTGCGATGATTTTCCGCGGCGGCTGCATTATCAGGGCCCGCTTCCTGCAGAACATCAAAGAAGCATATGATCGCGACCCGCAGCTGACGAACCTGCTGCTCGATCCGTATTTCAAAGATATCGTCGAAAACTATCAGAATGCGCTCCGTGATGTCATTGTGACAGCGGTGCAAAACGGCATTCCGGTTCCTGGTTTCGCAGCAGCGCTATCCTATTATGACAGCTACCGGACTGAAACGCTTCCTGCCAACCTGCTGCAGGCCCAACGCGATTATTTTGGCGCCCACACATATCAGCGAATCGACAGAGAAGGCACTTTCCATACAAACTGGATGGAATAAATGAAGCAGCAAGAGGCACTACCCCCGGCGGGAGTGCCTTTTTTTTTATTGTTAAGGAAGTTATAAAATTTAAGCGATGTGGATAAAAAGCCAGAAGGGAATCGTCCAGCTCCAGGCGCCAGCGGCTATCGTCATAAGCAGGCGCCTTGCGCATTTGTTCTTGGCTCTGTTAATCGCTGCTGTTGATTCCCGTGCTGGTACTCGCCTTCATAAGATGTATATGTGCAAAACATCCATTACTGCTTCTGGTCGGTCGCATACTCGGTGTCTTCTTTGCTGCGGGACGTCGGTGAGCCCCATCATGCGCGGTGCTGCTAATTTTCCACCGCATGAAGGGAATAAGGAGCCTTTCCGAGGAGTCTCGCAAACCCATATCAATCGGAATAGTGGTCACGATTCACAAGTAATCGTCCCTGAAATGCGCTCTGGCCCGACTAGAGAAGCGAAACCGAACGAACTTCTCCTTGAAAAACGATCTCATCAATGTGCAAAATCAATAACATCCTTCAATATGCACCAATAAAAAGTGCCAGCCCCCCTGACGGATAGCCGGAGGAGTGCTGGCACTTTATGTTTTCAAAAAATGTTATTAACGCTCGTCTTCATCAAATGCCCTGTTAAGCGCATCAGCCGTCTTATCGACAGCGTTCATCGCCGCACTTTCGGTCGCTTCAGCTCCGGCCTGGACCGTATCAAACATAGCATCTGCACCATCTTTGATCGTCTTCGCAGTCCGTGTTACATTTTTTTGAGCCTGATTTCGTTCCTTTGCCAATTGCATGCACCTCCGTAAATGGTTTGTTACGGGTAGAATGCATAAAATCGATGGAAATTATTCATAAAAAAACCGCCCCGGATTGGGCGGCTCTTCATTTACAGGGTTTGTCCCCTTTCAAACAGCAATACCCGTGCTGGTGCCGCATCGATGCCCTGCATTTTCAGCGGAGCGGCCACAAGGAAATATTCACCCGGTTCAATATCTTTCAGGCGCAGCCCTTCAATGACGATGACGCCATTTTCGAACAGGGTGCGGTGGGTCGGATGTTCAGGCTGGCTCCGTTCGATGCCGAGTGCATCCGTTCCGATCACATTGACGCCTTTTTCAGCCATATAACGGGCGCCGTCTTCAGCCAGGAAAATGAATTCAAAATTGAATTCCTCATCAAAGGAATTTTTTGTTTTAAAAAGGATATTATCGCCTTCCCGGATATCAAGGCCTTCAAGGTCCTGCTTGCCGATGCCGCCGTCAACACCTGTCAAATCGAACACTTTGCACGGGCCGGCCAATTTGTTAATGTCCACCGTTTCAATCGTTTCCCCGCTGTTGATCATATGAAGCGGTGCGTCAACATGCGTTCCGGTATGGGCGTCAAGGCTGATACGGGTCTCGGTCACATGGCCGTTTGTCTGTGTTTCAAATGCAGGCTGCTTTTCGTCTTTGTTTTTATAAACGGGCATCCCTTTGAAAATGGGTGAGGAAATGTCATACATTTTCACCGTGCATCACTCCTTATTCGTAAGTTTCACCGCCAGCCGTGATCGGCCACCAGTGATGTCCTTCCTGTTCAAGCAATTTGTTGGCCGCATCCGGCCCCATTGTACCTGCTTTATAATTCGGGAAATCAGCTGCTTTTTTCTGTGCCCATGAAACTGAAATCGGGTCGACGAGCTTCCATGATGTAGCGACTTCTTCCCAGTGGCTGAAGTTTGTGGCATCACCTTTCATGCAATCAAGAAGCAGCCGTTCATAAGCTTCAGGGGTATTAAGTCCGTCAACGCAGTTATTGCAGTATTCCAGCTTGACCGGGTTCGTTTCATCGGTCGGACCAGACCTTTTCATGTTCAAGTGAAGAGACACGCCTTCATCCGGCTGGATATTGATGACAAGCAGGTTCGGGCGGCGCTTTTCCCCGCTGTTGCGGCTGTAATATAAATCCATCGGAACATCCTTGAACTGGACAATGATTTTGGAAGATTTGACGGCCATCCGCTTCCCTGTGCGTACATAGAAAGGGGTACCCGCCCAGCGGAAGTTATCAATGTAAAACTTGCCGGCAACATACGTTTCCGTATTGGATTCAGGGCCGACATTCGGATCTTCGCGGTAGCCTTTCACTTCTTCGCCTTCCACTTCACCGGCTCCGTACTGGCCGCGGACAAAATAGCGGTCGACTTCATCCGGTGTGAAGTGCCTCATAGCACGCAGCACTTTGACCTTTTCGGTGCGGATGTCTTTCGGATCGAGCCTGCTTGGCGGTTCCATCGCAAGCAGCGTCACCATCTGCATCATATGGTTTTGCATCATATCCCGAAGCGCACCGGATTTATCGTAATAACGGGCCCGTTCACCGACGCCGACAGTTTCGCTCAATGTCACCTGGATGTTATCGATATAACGGCTGTTCCATAACGGTTCGAACAGGGCATTGGCGAAACGGATCACCTCAATATTCTGTACCATTTCTTTACCGAGATAGTGATCTATCCGGTAAATCTCATTTTCCTCGAAGGTCTGCCTGATCTGGTCATTGAGTGCCCGTGCCGATTCAAAATCGTGCCCGAACGGCTTTTCAATGACAAGGCGTGTCCATCCGCCCGTATCCGTAAGGCCTTCTGTTTTCAGATTATTGGCGATAGTACCGAAAAAGTCGGGAGCCATCGCCATGTAAAAGACCCGATTACCCGGCACATTGAACTCGTTGTCAAGGTTTTCGAGTAATGTATTCAGTTCCTTATATGAAGATGAATCCTGGACGTCAAATGGATGATAATAAAAATGGCGGCTGAATTCCTCCATGTCCACTTGATCGCCTTTTGTTTCCACTTCGTTTCCGACCGATTCAGAAACATGGCTGCGGAAAAAGTCATTCGTCCACTGGCGTCTCGCTACGCCGACAACGGCAAAGTCTTCAGAGAGCTCGCCTTTTCGGTACAAACGGTAAATAGAGGGGAACAATTTCCGGCGTGCCAGGTCCCCTGTAGCTCCGAATATAACGATCAAGGCTTTTGGTTGTTCTTGTGCAGGTTTCACAGATAGACCTCACCTTTCATTCTGGGTTTGCAGATCGTGGCTGCTTTATGTATCCAAATACATTATTTTAGAGATTGAAAAGTAGAAAAGCAAACAAAAGGGCGCCGATGCCGCTGGAATTCACATAAGTGGATACATGTACGGCAGTATAGCAAAAACCGGATTGTTTGCTTGATCAGTTGAATATTAGTCTGTCCAATTCTTCCTCACCTTACCATAAGAGAAGCTTCATTTCATGCTGCACGTTTTAAAAGCATATTGATGCTTGCCGAAGAATTAGACGGCAAGCGGCGGCATATATGGCTGTTTGCAAACGGTATGTCAAACGCCGTAAAGGAGGCCGATCGTGTAAAAGAGCAGGGGAATGGTTAAAAGCGAAAGGGCGGTGGAGATAAAAACACCAATGGAGGCAAAGTCAACATCTCCGCCGTATTGCTGCGCATACATCGAAACCGTCGGCGCAGATGGGGTGGCAGTCGTAAGGACGGCAACTGCTATCAGTGTATAAGAGACTGTTAATGAAAAAGGCAGAAGTAATAATGGCAGGACAAGAAGCTTGAATAATACAGCAGACCAGATGGACGGGTGGAGACCAAGCTTTTGAATGGCTGAACGGTCAAGGTTGGCGATCAAGCTTCCGATCAGCAGCATCGAGAAAGGAATTGTCGGCATTCCGACCATTTCCAGCATTCCTGCTAATCGGGGGGGAATCGAGAATGGCAGCAGGTGAAGCGCCAGCCCTAGCACCGTTGCCATTACCCCTGTGTTCAAGAAAACGGTCCGCCAGGCCGGACGGGTGCCTTTACGGCGGGCTATGATAAAAATGCCGTATGTCCATATCAAGAGTAAATAGGGCAGGTTAAAAACGGCACAATACATGATTCCCTTTTCGCCAAATAACAAAAAACAAACCGTATAGCCGATGAACCCCTGATTGCCGAAAATGGTGATCCCCTGGAAAACGCCTGTTTGTGAATCCGACAGCGGCAGCACTTTTGCCAGGAATAAAGCAACGGCACAGGCTGCACCGAGAATGAAAACAGACAGCAGGATAAGCAGACTGAACTCCGTTATATATTCCGGGCGAAACGGCCGGTTCATTGAATAAATGATCAAAGCCGGTAACGTAATATGGAGAACAACGGCTGCAAGAACGCCATCCGATTCCTTACCCAACACCCCCCGCTTCTTTGCCCCGTAACCAATCACCCCAATCCCGTAAACCATCAACAAATCCAACAGCAACCCGTTCATACCTACACCCCCTCCGCTTCACCTTATGAAAAAACCGGGAAGAAAGTGAATGGTGAAATGCCTGGCAATTGCCTGGGAAGTCCCAGGCAATTGCCAGGCATTATTTGCAACTAGCACATACATGACTTTTTACGAAGATCGGCAAACTAAAATACAGATTGAGAAGGATGAAAGTAAGGGATATAGGATCCGGAAGACAGGAGGAGATGGATGATGGAGTTCGTCAGGCCGAGGGTGGTTGTGAGCAAGTGCCTAGAGTTTGAAGCTTGCCGGTATAATGGCGATGTGATTCGGGATGAGACGGTGCGGCGCCTTGAGCCGTTTGTCGAGTTTGTGCCGGTTTGCCCTGAGGTTGAAATCGGGCTCGGAACGCCGCGGGAAACGATCCGCATCGTGTCAGGAAGTGACGGAAACAAGGCGCTTGTCCAGCCGCCGGAAACGGAGGATCTATCCGGAAAAATGCTCGCATTTGCAGAACGGTTCCTGAGCACAGTCGGAGAAGTGGACGGGTTTATTCTGAAATCGCGCTCGCCAAGCTGCGGCGTAAAAGATGTGAAAATATACAGCGGGATTGAAAAAGCGCCGGTGAAAGAAAAAGGGAGCGGCTTTTTCGGCGCAAAGGTGCTGGAGCATTTTCAGGGGGCAGCAATTGAGGAGGAAGGGCGGCTCCGTAATTTCACCATACGCAGCAACTTTTTAACCCGGCTGTTCATTTCGGCTGAATTCCGCTCCATCCGAACAGCAGGCAGTCTGGAGGATCTTACGGACTTCCATTCCAAACACAACTATTTACTAAAGGCCTATAGCCAGCCAAAACATAAACAGCTCAGCCGGATAGCAGCCGCCGGCAAACTCGAAGAACTGCAGTCTTTATACAGCCGGTATGAGGAAATCCTCCTTAACATGTTCCAGCGTTCAGCCCGTTATGATTCCAATATAAATGTTTGCAGGCAAATGATGGCTGCTTTTAACAATCAATTGTCCCCTGGTGAAAAACAGCACTTTCTTGAGCTTCTTGATAAATACAAACAGAAAAAAGTGCCGCTTGCAAGTATGTTGAGTGTCCTGAAATCATGGTCAATCCGCTTTGAAGATGAGTACTTATTGAAACAAAGCTACTTCCAGCCTTATCCTGAAGAACTGATGGAAATCACCGACTCCGGAAAGGGAAGGGATTACAGTTAAACAGAAGGACTGTTTGTGAATACCGGGGCAAAAATGCAGCCAGCACCGCACCATACAGCAAATGGCCCCCAATCCACCAGAAAAATGCCCAGCCGTCAGAAAGAGCAGGCGTGCGTACTGATAAAACAGTAGTGGGATAGAGGATGATTCCAATGAAAATGGAGGATAGCAGGAGGCCCAGAGCTTGCATAGGTTTTTGCCGGAAGAACTTTGGAATCACCGTCAGGAGAAAAATGGTCAGCGGTATCGACACACCAAGGTGCAGTAAAAATTCGCCGGCTTCAGAAATGGGAAGATCTTTAGCAACCGGGATATAATCGATATTCAGCAATAAGATATATACATTTTTGCCTGTTTCGGCCTGGACCCATTTCAAGAAGAAACCAAGAATGCCCCCTCCAGCAAGCGCGGCTCCGATCAATCTTTTCATCGTAATCGTCTCCTTTCGAACCGTTTGGTTGTCTCTGCAACTAATTGTCCCTTATAATGGTTTTACCCGCAACTTTTGTGAGTGGAGATTGAGGTGAACGGACTTGAGTGTGACTGATGAATCTTTGGGAAAATGGATTTCCCTGCTGCACAGATATGGACAGCGGTACATTCATAACCAATTGAATGAATATAATATTGGTACAGGTCAGCTGCCATTTTTAACGGAGCTATATAAAAAAGATGGTGTGCTGCAGGATCAGCTTGCCAGAAACGTCGGTACAGACAAAGGAACAGCTGCGAGGGCGATTAAAAAATTGGAAGACGCAGGTTATGTAAAGCGTGAAACGTGTCTCGACGACCGCCGCTCAAATAAAGTTTTTTTAACGAAAAAGGCGAAAGACATTGAAGAGGAACTGGCTTCAGTCCTGGCCAATTGGACAGGTGTACTTGGCGATGGAATGACACCGGAAGAACAGCTGTACGCACGATACGCCTTCGAAAAAATGGCGGAAAATGCGGTTAAATTCGTTGAAACTTCACGGAGTGTCAAATAAATTCCAGCCCACCTGCAGGAAGGCTGTTCCAATTCACGAAAAAATGGACGAAAGGGCTATTAACCAACAATAGTCCTGGGAAATTTTCATACACTGTTAATAGAAGGTTTGCCGTTTTGCAGCATGATTTTCAGGGTAACGAAGTAAATCAATGCCGCAATTCTCAATGAAAATGAGGCCAGAGAAAGAAAACGGCCTGACAGCAGGCAGCGTCATTCTTGCCATAATTTATGAAATGATTTAATCTGAACAGAAAATTGATACTACAGGTGTGAGACCATATGAAAAATAAACGTGCGATTGCTGCTTTTTTATTCGTGTTCATCATTGGACTTATTATGATTTTATTTTGGTATGAAGAAAAGCAGCAAACCCATAATGCCGAACCTGCTTCCACAATTCAAAACGAAGATAAAATGAAGGAAGAAGAGGACCCGGCCGAGGATGTTGTGGAAGAAGTCCAGGAACCAGTCGAGGATAGCGATGAGGTTGCGGATTTCGAAAAAGACACAATAAAAGAAGCGGTAACGAACGTTGTGGAAGATACGATTGATGTTTTTGTCGAAGAAGACATCCACATCACCGCTGTCGGCGATTCACTGACCCAGGGCGTCGGTGACGAGGGAAAAGATGGCGGCTATCTGGGCGACCTTGAAACGGAAATTAGAAAAATGGAAGAAGTCAACCGGGTTGAAATTTCAAACTATGGCGTCCGCGGCAACAGGACAGAGCACTTAATTAAGCGTCTTGACAAGAAACAAGTCGTCAAATCGCTGAAGGACTCAGACATTATCATTGTCACAATCGGTGCGAATGATATTATGAAAGTGGTCAAGTCGAACTTCACGAACCTTGAAATGGAACCTTTCACTGAGGCACAGGCTCAGTATGAGGGGAATTTGGATACTATTTTTGCAAAAATCCGTAAACATAATCCGGATGCACCAATTTATCTGCTTGGAATGTACAATCCGTTTTTCAAATGGTTTGCCCATATTGAAGAATTGGATAAAATCCTTGAGAACTGGAATGTCAGCAGCCAGATTGTCGTAAAAAGATATGAGAATGTAAGGTATATTCCTACAGACGACTTGTTCCGCAACAAAAAAGAGGAGCTGCTGGCAGAAGATAACTTCCACCCCAATGCAAAAGGCTACAGTTTAATTGCCGGCCGGGTGTATGAAGAGATATCTCCCGCCATTGTGAAACAACAGCGTAATATGCTTGCTGGAGAGACTGAAAGAAATTAATAAATAGGGGATCGATTATGAAAAAGAATCGCAATACCTGGAAGTATTTATTTATCGGATTGTTGGCTCTTAACATCGCAATCATTCTCTGGATGTTCATCATGGTCGGCAGCCCGGCCAACAATGAATATCCAGATGACCGGAAAGCCCGGGATAATGAAACCGAGTTTACGATCATATCGACGAAAGAAGACTTGAACCAGCTCATGAATGACTATATTGCCGATATGTCCAAAAATGAAAAAATCGATTATGCCGTTTCACTCGAAGATGACGTTGAACTAAAAGGTTCCATCATGGCTTTTGGCAACCCGGTGAGCCTTACGATGAATTTTGAACCGGTCGTCCAGGAAAACGGGGACCTGCTGCTTGAGCAAAAATCAATCAAGCTTGGCCGACTGTCACTTCCGAGCCGGAAAGTCCTTGATTACCTGCGTGATAACTACAAACTGCCGGAGTGGGTAGTCGTCAATCCGAAAGAGGAAAACGTTTATGTCGCCCTGACGGAAATGAAAACGAAAAGCAATTTTCGGGTAAAAGTGCAAAACTTCAATCTCGAAGATAATCGTCTCGCATTTAAAATTACCGTTCCGACAAAAACATTCGACCGTTTTGCGGACAATTCATATTCAAATGTAAAGACTCTCCAGTAAATGCTGGGGGGTTATTTTTTTGTTGAACAAACGCTTCGCAGTCATCCGGGAGCTCCGCTGCACGCCGGCTCTCGGGAAGCCGCTCCTTCGGCTCCTATCAACAATATTGTTGAAGCGGGAATGCTTAAATTGGGCATTCTGATAGAATCGTGGGGCAATATCCTGAGTGAATTAAGGGCAGTGCAGCTGCTGTATGTTCGCCTTGAAAGCAGGAGCTTCCAGCGTGAAACAGTTGTGATATGGCGTGAAAGGCATGCTTTGGCGTGAAATATGCGTTCGCCCGCTTGAAACTGAGCTGTTGCGGCTTGAAACTGTGATCGTCCGGCGTGAAAAAGCCGAATTATGGCGGAAAAACAAAACGTCTTCCAGTCCAACCGCATAATATCTGGCTGTTATCGCATGAAAATTAGGAGATACGTCGTGAAACACTGCTCTTTTGGCGTTAAACGCAATTTCATTTCCGAAAACAGGAGCCTTTCCATCAAAAAACTGGTCCGAGTCACCAATTTCTTCCCCAGAACCAACAAAGGTAACGTACAATCGCTTCTCAGAGCACCTGCTCCTCAAATTTAAGCCTCTGCCAATCAAATCTGGAGGCAGGCAACTTCCACGCTCACCGTGTCCGCCGCCCATGCCGCAGAAAACAGCACCAGCATGCTAATTTTCCGATAAATTACAATTTTTACAGATGAGATACAAACAGCTTAAAGATGTTTAAATGCCCCCTGAAGGCGGTACATATTAGAGAACTAATGTTTAAGGTATAAGTAAGGATAAATCTCCGATGATGGAGGGGGTATGCTGTATGCTGTTTAACTCGTTTGGTTTTATCTTTCTTTTTCTTCCGCTAACATTAATCGTTTACTATACACTGACACGTTTCAGGGCATTTCATCTTGCGAAACTGACGTTGATTGTTGCATCGCTGTTCTTCTACGGATACTGGAATCCGAAGTATCTGCTGCTGATCGGGTTCAGTATCGTTTTCAACTATGCGTTCAGCAAGTGGCTGGGCAAGAAGCCGTCTAAATGGAGCCTTGGCTTCGGGGTGGCTGTCAACCTTGCATTGCTCGGTTACTACAAATATGCTGATTTCTTCCTGGAAAATGTGAATGCGGTGTTCGGTATGAATATGCCTTTGCTGCAAATTGTACTGCCGCTGGCGATTTCGTTTTTCACCTTCCAGCAGATCGGCTTTTTGGTCGACTCCTATCACGGTGATACGAAAGACTATAACTTTTTCAACTATACGCTGTTTGTCGTTTTCTTCCCGCAGCTGATTGCCGGACCGATCGTCCATCATACGGACGTCATCCCGCAGTTCCAGAAGGAAAAAACCTTTCAGCTGAATCACCGCAATGTCTCGCTTGGAGTGCTGATTTTCTCACTCGGCCTGTTCAAAAAAGTTGTGATTGCTGATTCGCTTGCTTTGTGGGCAACGCCCGCTTTCGACCAGGCGTCTTCCCTGACGATGCTGGAAGCATGGGGTGCGGCACTTGCGTATACGTTCCAGCTTTACTTTGACTTCTCCGGCTACTCGGAAATGGCACTCGGGCTGGGGCTGTTTTTCAATATCAAGTTGCCGGTCAACTTCATGTCTCCATATAAAGCCAACAGCATCAGTGAATTCTGGCGGTCCTGGCACATGACGCTTTCCCGCTTTCTGCGTGATTATCTGTATATCGCGCTAGGCGGGAACAGAAAAGGAAAAACCCGCAAATACATCAACCTGTTTTTGACGATGTTCCTTGGCGGAATCTGGCACGGTGCCGGCTGGACGTTTGTCATCTGGGGTGCGATGCACGGCATGTATAACGTCATTAACCATGTTTACCGCGAATTGAAAAAGAAACTGTTCCGGCTTCCAGCGAAGAAGGCGGAGACAGCTGCTGCCCGTGAAGAAGCGCCTGAAACATTGTGGACGACTATACGGCAAGGGATGGCAGTTTTGCCTTACCGATTGATTACCTTCCTTTCAGTTGTCGTTGCATGGGTCTTTTTCCGGGCTCTGACAGTCGAAGATGCCTTTAAAGTTCTTAAGGGCATGGCCGGCATGAACGGCATCGAATATGGAAAACTCGATTATTTGCCGGGCGGCACCACTGAATTGCTTATCTTAGGGGCGCTGTTCATCTTTGTAAGTGTGGCGCCGAATACGATCGAAGTTGCTGAGAAAATGAAACCGACCGCGAAATGGGCAGTGTTCATCGCCGTTGTTTTAGTAACCGCACTGCTGTTTATCAATCGTGAAGCTGAATTTTTATACTTCCAGTTTTAAAGTGGAGAGGGATGCCTTATGAGTTGGAAAAAAATGAGTATTGCCATTATGCTGAGTGCGGCTTTTCTCCTTGGCGGGCTAATGGTTGTCAATTATTTCGTCAATCCCCTTGGGAAATATTCGTCCCGTGAATTTCCGTCGCTCGTCTGGACGGCACGTGCCGATAAAGCCCAGCTGCTGTCAGAGTTTGAACAAGAACCTGAGGTGCTTGTGCTCGGGTCAAGCCGCTCGATGAAAATCGATCCGGGATTCATTGAGCAGCAGACGGATAAACCGTCGTTCAATGCCAGTGTCAACTCGGCTATGGCTGAGGATTACTATGTCATGCTCAAGTACGCTCTTGAAGAAGTAGACGTGAAACCGGAAGCGATCCTGCTTGGAATCGATGTGGAATCCTTCCACAACGGGCGTACTGCCGATGACCGGCTGGTTTATAATAATCGCTTCCTGAAATACTTGCATGATAAAGATCGGCCGAACATCGGTGAACGGGTTAAAACGATGCTGACTTACGACGAAGTGGCAGGATCATTCAGAAGCCTGTACTTTTCAGCAACTGAATATCCGGAACCGATGGCAACATATACAGAAAATGGTTTTCTTCACTACCCGGAACGGGAAAGAAAATTAGAGAAGGGAACATTTGAACCGAAAATCAAAGAATACGTCGAAAAATATCAAGGCCGTTATAAAGGCTATACGGCCGTTGACGCAGATCGGCAAGATTACTTTGAAAAATTCCTTCAGCTTGCCGCAGAAAATGATATTAAAGTGGCAGGATTCATCACAACCCTCCACGATGATGTCATCAAGGCACTGGATGAAGATAATGTATACAGCGACCGCAAAAAAGAAGTGACAGCGTTCTTATCCGAAATGGAGGAAAAGTACAGCCACTTCAGCTACAAAGATTTTGACAGGGTGGAAAAATACGACGGATCACTTGAAGCTTTTTACGATGGTGCACATATCCAGGAGGAAAATGCCAACATCATTACAGCGGAGCTGCTGAGCGAAGTGAACCTGACAGAGCCGGCCCGCGCCTCTGCTTCAGGAAGTGACCGGCCATCTTAAAAAAAGGAACAATCCGCATGACGATGCGGTTAAGATAAAGGAACCCTTGCTGATGAAGCAAGGGTTCTTTGGCTTTTGAAATAGCCAAAACGACCTTTACAGAGTGTCATTCGACAATATCCGACGGGTGCCTGTCACCTGAAAAAAGCCGGCCCGCAATCTGATAGCGGGCCGGTTCTGATCCTATACAGCATAAGGTTCTTGTCCAGTTTCACCAGTTCCCTTTGTTTTCGTGAACAAATAAAATAGCGGCGTATCGATAAGCGCCAGAACAAGCTTAACACCGAACTGGGAAACAATCATTATCCAGATGTTCGGCACGGTGCCGTAAAAGGCGATCGTGATGAAAATGGTCGTATCGATAAATTGGGATGCAAAGGTGCTTGCATTGTTGCGGAGCCATTTATGCTTCGCATTTGTTTTCCCTTTAAGATAGGAGAACAAGTATATATCAATATTTTGTGAGATGAAGTAAGCGGCAAAGCTGGCGATGACAAACCGGTAGTTTTGGCCGAGCAGAACTTCATAGGCACCCTGTGTTTCCGCTGCAAACGGGGCAACGGGCAGTTTCAGTCCGATAAAAATCATCACACTTGCAAACACCTGGGCAATGAAGCCGAAAAGCACCGTTCGCTGTGCCTGTTGGCGGCCATATTGCTCATGGATGATATCGGTGAGCAAAAACGTGAATGCATAGGTGATCACGGCGGCCGGAAGCACAATCGAACCGCCGACCATGATGACTTTTCCGGCGAGTGTATTGGCTGTGACCAGCGAGACGGCAAACAGGATATTCAGCAGGACGAGCTTATTTTCCATATAGCCCTTGCTCATTGTCCGTCCCCGTCTTTCATGCGGGCTGCTGTTGTTTTCAACTCAATGCCGCCGCGGGCTGATTGGTAAACGGTCACTTCCACTTTCAGCGGGTCGATGGCGAACACGATATCATCGGCAATTTGAGCGGCAAGCGATTCGCAGTAACTGCCTTCTTCGCGGAACGCCCATAAATAAAACTTCAGCGATTTTGACTCGATGCATTTCGCATCAGGGACATATGAAATTTCCACCTGCCCGAAATCAGGCTGCCCGGTTTTCGGGCAAATCGATGTGAATTCCAGGGCGCGGAACGTGATCTCCTGTACATTCGGAGCCGGGAACGCCTCGTTTTTTAATACCTGGCGTGCCTCCTCCGTACTGGCTGGACGCGGCATCGGTCCGGATGCCGGGATTCTTGGGCTGTTTTCCATAGATAAATTCCTCCTTAGTTTTGATAGAGCAGGATTTTTCGAACTGCTTACTGCCGCTATGGATATCGGCAACTTTACTATTATAGCAGAGACAGCGGAAATTTGGAGGGAGTAAAGCTTTGATTGCCCGTAATAAGCACAAATGATGTCTTTTGGGTGAGGGTTATTCCAATAGAGTATCTTTAATGGGATAAATCCTTTTCAAAAAAATTGCATTTTAGGAGGGAAGTTGATTTTCGCTGCAGGGGCTCGCTTTCACCACAGGCACAAGTGCGACATCCGTTCCTGCTTCCCTTCGGTCGCACTCACGTTGTCTTCTTTGCCGCAGGGCGGGCGGTGAGCCTCATTATCGCTATTGCTCTTGCGGGGTCTCACCTGTCCCGCTGCTTCCGTCGGAGTCGAGCCTATCCGCACCAATCAACTTGGTGCGTGAAAAGGGATGCCGCTCTTATTTTATTTAGCCAACTGGTTTGGATAGAAGTATAATACTTCATTTCCGCTAGAGAAAAAAGTGAATCAGCATCAAACCGACAAACACGAAGGCACTGTACCGGTGGAACCGGCGGCGTTTCCCTGAAGACTTCCGTTTCCGCATATAGCCTGTGATAAGCAGTGGTATAAGGGCCAGAAGTGCAAGTGCTCCTGTCCAGCTGTAGCGGTTATCAAACGGCACATTGCTCCCCATCCACCATGCATGCGGAAGAATCCAGAGAACCGCATAAATTGCCGTTGCCACATGGAAGCGGATAAACACCCTTGTAAACCCGACCAGTTTCCCGAGCCACTTAGGTTTCGGGCGCGGTGAATGGCTGATGGTGAATAACAGCAGATACAAAGTGAAGGCGATCAAAAAATAAATGAGTCCGATCCGGCCCAGCCACTTGACGCTATTGTAATCAAGCGGTTCGGTGAAAAAGGCGAGTGCGACCGGAATCGTGACAACGCCGATAATCGCCAGGCCTTTTGGGACCGTGAGCCTGTATAGCCATTGTAAAAGTTCATGTTTCTTCATTTGGGATGCCCCCTGACAGAGAGGTTTACCATTAGAGGAATGGTGATAAATATAGATGTTATGAGAAAAGTACCCTGAAAGCGCACATCATAATCTTTACTGAGTCAATCCGTTTAAATAAGTTGGCAAAAAACGTATCTTAAGCGTATCATTTCAACTGACAGCCATCATTTTACCTGACATTTTAACTCATCAAATGCATTGACATGAAGGGAGTATCGTCATGCTAAATCGATACAGCAAAGACCGGGTGTTGCTTTTCATAATTGGTATGTTTTTTGTGATCAGCCTGCTGGGCATATACTCTGCCCAGAGCACCCAGCAATATAGTGGGAACTTTTTGATAAAACAGCTGATGTGGTATGGAGTCGGGACTGCTGCGATGCTCCTTGTCGCCCTGGTCAATGTACCGGCAGCAACACGATATCTTGCCTGGCCCGGCTATATCGTCGGGCTTGCGCTCCTGATCGGGCTCAATTTTTTGCCGGCATCGGGTTCATTGATCACGGCACCGGTTATCAACGGCACACAGGGGTGGTATGAAATTGCCGGCCTCGGGGCTTTTCAGCCTTCTGAGCTGATGAAAATCTTTTTGATAGTAGCGCTTGCCTCTGTCATCCATTCACATAAACAGAAAGGTAAAGATGAAGAAGATAAGACAGGCGGCAGGCTTTTCCTGAAAATGATTCTTGTCTGGGCAATTCCGTCCGTACTCGTACTGGAACAGCCGGATATCGGTACAGTGCTTGTCTATCTTTCCATCTTGTTTGTCATGCTGATCATTTCAGGAATCAATCTGAAAGTTATCGGCTCGATCCTCCTTGTCATTTTGGGAGGGCTGGGGCTGTTCTTCCTTTTATTCTTTCAGTTTCCTTCCGTACTTGAACTGGTGTTGAAAAAGTACCAGCTGGCCCGTTTGTCCGGCTGGCTTGAACCTTTTCAACATGCCGAGACGAGCGGATTCCAGCTTGTCCAGTCATTGTCGGTCATCGGAGACGGCAAGCTGTCGGGAGCTGGATACCTGGCGACGGAGACGCACTTGCCCGAGGCGCATTCCGACTTCATTTTTACGATCATCAGCGGTGAATTCGGCTTTATAGGAGCAGCAGTGCTCTTGCTGCTTTACTTTGTCCTGATTGCCCGCATGATCAATATCGCATTCACGTCCGTCCATCCAGTGAACCGTTATATCATCACAGGCATTATCGGCATGATTACGTTTCATGTCTTTGAAAATATCGGCATGACGATTGGACTGCTGCCGATCACCGGTATACCGCTGCCTTTCATCAGCTATGGCGGGAGCTCCCTGCTGGCCAATATGGCGGCAGTCGGAATTGTGTTAAGCGTCTATAGTCACTCTGACGGCAAAGACTTGCCAAGGCGCAAAACGATCCGTGAAATAAAAAACAGGCTGAACCTTGTCACCTGGCTTATGTACAGCCTCCTGCTTATCCTGCTTATCCGGCTGGCGATTGTGATGCTTTAATAAAAAAGCAGACCGTTAATGGCTTCGGTTTTCGAGCAATGAAACAACATACTGATTATCAGACCAAATTTCATATCATTTGATCTTTTCTTGTTTTTTATAACAATGATTACCGTTTTTTGACGTGCAAAAAATCGTACGAAACCACACTACAAATAACATTTGCTACACTAATTGCAATATTAAGATTGTTCTGATGTTAATGAAAAAGGATTGTGGAAGAAGGAATGACTTAAGTTCTCCATAAAGTGAGCTTTAGAACGGGAAGTTGATTTCCGCTGCAGGGGCTCGCTTTCACCCAAGGGCACAAGGGCGACATCTGTTCCTGCTTCCCTTCGGTCGCACTCACAGTGTCTTCTTTGCCGCGGGGCGGGCGGTGAGTGCAAAACACTAAAAAATGGTTAAATAACAGGTATTTCTTTAAGGAAATTACTTTATATTTAACACACCAATTAGCACAAAGAAGAGCTTGGGTAATTACCCAAGCTCTTTAGCATTTGAATTTTAATGTAATCTCTTAGCAGATGGGATTGCTTCGTTTAATAATCTGCTTAATTTTTCATAATCAATCTTCCAATAGTAACCACTACTATCCTGCACATACTTTGTTCCTATAATCCACAGACTACCACCATAAGTAGTATTATCCTGTGTTTGTAGCAGAATTTTAGTGTATTTTTCAGGTCTTTCATCAGGTGGAAAGTTATTTTGTTTAATTTCTGAATATTTTTCCGACTTAGAAAACAACTTTGCTATCTCCAAAACTTCCTTTTGATTAGTGATTAGATATTGAGAAAATTCCTCTTCATTTTCGCTACTAACAATGACCTGATTTATATCATTTTTAGAAAGAGAAAATCCCCAAATTGATATATGTGTTTGATAATAAAATCCAACATACGCCACTACTAGAATAAGCGGAATTAAAATAATCCATATTTTTTTATTCATTGCTAGCCTCCTTTTCTATATGAACAATTATTATTTATACATTAACATAAATTTCCTAATAACCTTCAAAAAATCATCCCATTCCGTTGTGCAATCCACTTGACGAAATCCTCTTTCTGGTGTCCCAAGCGGATGTTCTATCGGGTTATCTGTGTGAACATTATATACGCTTGTTCCTGCTGTTTTAGTTTCGTGAAATTGGTGGGTTCGGAACAACTTTTCAAGTTTATGAAATGCTAATTTCCTTAAAGACTTAGTTGCATACTCATTCATTGAACCCCATTCTTGCAATTCATATTTCGCAGTTTTAAATTCCTCATATGCTTGTTTTCGAGTTTTCGTCTTATCTGTTTGACATAAAAAAATTATATCCCGTATACTCTGGTCCTACGGAAGGCAAGGAGGGTCGGTATACGATATCCGCTATGAAACGGTTGCTTTCCAACCATTCGTTGCATTTGATGGTGTAACAGGCAATTTCAGTAAAGCGAAACAAACGATATGCAGGAATGTTGATACTGCCAACCATGTCGCGTTATCTTCATTCCAGCGCTGATTCTTTTTTTAAGTATTTCAATTTATTACGATGTGGGCTTGGAAACGTTGCTCATTCACCAGTTGATTGGAGCGGAAGGGGGTGAGACTCCAGCGGGAGTAGCGGGACAGATGAGACCCCGCAGCGCAGCGAGGAGGCTCAGCGCCCGCCCCGCGGAAAGCGAACTCCCTGCAGCGGAAATCAACAGTACCATCACATTGCAAAAATGTATGTGAAAGCAAACTGAAGTTGGGCCTTATTCAACAAACGGGAGCAATAGTTGAATAAAAGAATATAAAAAGGACGCTTGGAAAATAAAAATCCAAGCGTCTTTTGTTTGCTATATTTACTGTTAATTATGGTGCTAAACTAGTGTGTTTTTGCATGTCATTTCACATGTTATTTAGATTTTCTCCACAGTATCGGAACTACTTACATCAGCTGCTGTCTGCATTTTTTTACTTTTTCAGCTTTTCCATTTCCTCTGCGACAATCATCGCAAGGTCGTCATTTCCGTAGGAAGACAGCATATTCAACACGGTCTGCCCGCCGATTTCCCCGGCTTCCTCTTTCGGCACGATGAGCTCCAGCGTTTTTAAAAGGGCAGGATTATCCGCTTGCTGCGGGTAGGCCTGCCTGTATAATGCCAGGGGATCAAGATCGTTGTTGACACACCACTGGGCAAAAACGAGAATCATCATCTGTTCATCCTGCTTGTATCGGTCAATGATTTCCTTTTCGAGATTTTCTCTATCCATTTCAACTTCCTCCTTCCCTTAAAAACACGTCTGCCAGCAGCTCATACGACCGCACTCTCGATTCATAATCAGGGGTGATGGTTACAATCATCAGTTCCTCAGCCTGATACTGTGCTGCTAACCCCGTCAGCTTCTGTTTGATTACGGAGGGGCTGCCAATCACATCTTTTTCCATTTTCATATCAGCGGTTTCCTGCTGTTCAGGTGTGAGGTGTTTATACAAGTCTTCAACAGGATTCGTTATAAAAGGCACTTTACGACCGAGATCCTGTTCTTCTTTTATGACACTTCTCGCAGCAGCATTACGTGCAAGCCTGGCCGCTTCTTCATCGGATTCGGCACATATGGCGGAAATGGCGATGATCACTTCCGGCTCACTGGAAAAATGGGAAGGCTGGAAGTCTGTGCGATACTGGTGCACTGCTGCAGGTCCGTCTGAATTGCTCATAAAATGGCCGAATGCAAGCGGAACGCCGATTTCGGCAGCAAGCTTCGCGCTTTTCTCACTCGTTCCAAGCAGCCATAACTCAGGAGGAATGCCTGGCAGCGGATGAGCCTCCGCTTCTTTGAGCTCATGATCGCCGGGAAGAGAATTTGAGAGCCATCCGGCAAGATCACACATATCTTCAGGAAAACGGCGGACATTTTCAAGGTAGTTGCCGCTGAGCGCCATTGTTGCATGCGGGGGACCGCCTGGTGCACGCCCGACTCCGAGGTCAATCCGGCCAGGATGGAGGACGGAGAGCATGTGGAATGTTTCGGCAACCTTATACGGGCTGTAATGCGGCAGCAGCACAGCGCCTGAGCCGACACGGATGCTGCTTGTCCTGTCAGCGATTTTTGATATCATAATTTCCGGTGAGGGGGAAGCGAGATTATAGAGCTGGTGGTGCTCCGCCACCCAGTAACGGGTGTAGCCTAACCGGTCGGCGGCTTCAGCAAGTTTGAGTGTTGCCATCAGTGCATCTGCGGCAGTTTTTCCTTCTGTTACCGGTGATTGGTCGAGAATACTTAACTTCATGATCGGAATCCCTTCCTTTACATCCTTCACCATCTACATTAGCCTCCAGTGGCGGGATGGACAAATGAAAAAGTTCGAAACAGGGAGAAAAACTCAGAAAAAAGGAGAATAACAAGCTTTTTGTTCTTAATAGAGAATAATAATGTTCATTATAATGTTTTAACATCTTCTTCTTGTACCTTATAATGAAAGTGATAGTTCTTTAAAAAGAACGAAGGGGAGCGGACGGAATGGAGAATGGAATGGAAAACGGAACGGAAAAAAAGATGTACATCACTCATCTTCTGGAGCAGCCGATCAAAGGTAAAATTGCCGTTTCGGCGGTAGATGAAAAGCATATGAAAACAAACAAAGGAACAGTGCTGATCACACTGTTAATGACAGACGGGCTGGAATTCATCAGCCACCTGAACTTCCCTGTTTCCGACCGGATCAGGCTGATACTGGAGTTTCCAGCCGGGGAGGAGCAATGGTCGCTTTTGGGATCAGTCCGCCATAAAAAACAATATCGCGGATACCTCAACAAATACATATTCCACTTCCAGATGGAAGGAAAACCGTTATATGAAATGGAATTCCGCAATATGCTGAAGGAACTGGCGGTAAAAACAGCCTGGGAAACCAATGTACCGGCAGATGACCACCTTCACTGAAAAGAAAAAGGGGTTAAGGGCATGCTGCCGGCTAACATATGAAAAAGCTGCCGCCGGAATCGGCAGCAGCTCAAATTGTGCATTTAATCTTTTTTCGTGTTCTGGACCCGCCATTTATTGAATTCCAGGAACTCGCGGAATTGTTCCTTGCTTACTCCGGATTCCATGGCTTCCTGGACAAGCTGTGCCCACTCAGGATCGAGATTTTCCTCAGCGTCTTCCTTGTTCGCTTCATCCAACAGCAGGGTCTCAACATTTATGCCAAGTACAGATGAGATTTTTTCAAGAAATTGTATGGAAGGGTTAGATTGAATGTTGCGCTCGATTGAACTCAGGTAGGATTTTGCTACGCCTGCCCGGTCTGCTAACTCAGTCAGTGAAAGTCCTCTTTCTTTCCGATACCGTTTAACACGTTCTCCGATCATGGCCATCCCTCATTTAGCTCTCTTTTCGTTATGTTAACAGTATAGCAATAACGGGGATGTTCTGTAAATAGAACGGATTATGTATTTTTTATATAGGACTTTTCGTGCTTCATTTGCAGGAGATAATGCTGCGGATCATTCAGAAAGCTGCTTATGTCCTCTTTCGTTAAACCTCCTTCCTTTGCCTCAATCAACAGTTCCACCCATTCCTGATCAAGCCGTGTGTTCGTTCCCATTGTTTTACCCTCCATGTTCCCTTCCAGGCAATCCAGCTGTCATAGAATGATCATTCCCTTAGACCTGTGATTTTGCGCCCCTGCCTTTCGGCCAGGTTAGCCCTTGTTCTGGAGGTTGAATTTTCCACCCGGGGAAGCTATACAAGTAATGATAAATCGAAACAAGTAAGAAGTCTGTCTAATTTTGCTAAAGTTATCGAACTTTTACGACAATTGTAACTTAAGTTATTCGCTGGGTGTAACGGCGATATAGGGGTAGTTTTGGAAAAACGAGGAGGTATGCAAAAGATTTTATTACAATAAAGCTATAATCAGATGAAGAATGTGTATTTTCTTTTCAGGATATAAAATTCGACAATTTCGTTAATCCACAAGAAAGGAAAGATAAAATCAGGAATATATACCCAAACAAGCGATAAAGTGAGTAAAAGCCTGGGTGAAAGAAAAAACAGCCTTTGGCCCCAATAAGGGTAAGGCTGAAGGAAAGTACTACTGGAGAGCTTCTTCTGGTTGCCCGCCTGGAACAGCTCCTTTGCTTACATAATGGAGCGGCTCCTGGGGGCTGTCGGAATGCGGACCGTTGTGTAAAAGGAAGTTTCTAATCTCATCTGCTGTAAAACCCATTTCTTTAGCCTTGCGCATCAAATCTGCCCATTCATGGTCAAAAGACTGTTTTTCATCATTTAGCACAAATATGTGTGCCATGACCCATTCTCCGTTCCGCTTTCAGGCAGGCCAGCTGCCATGGGGCAATTGCGCCCTTTAGACCTGAACCTTTGCGCCCCTGTTTTTTCAAACAGGTTTACCTTTTTCTGAAGGTCATTTTTTGGTCCGAAAATTTGACACGTCAGCTTCTGCAAAGGTTTACACCAGTCCCTCCTTTTCCTTTTATAAGCTGTTTCTATTATATAATAAAAGAAAAAATTATTGCTGATTTTCGATTAATAATCTTTGATATTTCTTACCTTGTTCACGATTGTAAACATTTTGTCATAGTAGAATGGATGAAGGGGAAAGACTAGACAAAAAATCGGGGGAGTTTGCAATGGATGCGTTAAAGTCATTGTTATATGGTATTGCAGGTGTGGCGTTTTTAGTCTTATTCGGAACGGCCGGCTACTCCCTTCTGGAGGATGTGTCCCTTTTTGATGCGCTCTGGATGACGATGATCACTGTACTGACCGTCGGGTATGGCGACATCATACCGATGACCGCCGCCGGGAAGATATTTACAATGCTAATCATACCGGTGAGTATCGGGCTTGTGACCTATACACTCGGTTCGCTTGTGGTCATTATGATTGAAGGTATATTTTCGGATACAGTAAGGAGGAAGCGGATGGAGAGGGTAATCGGGAAACAGAAAAACCATATTATTATTTGCGGTTACGGCAGGGTCGGTGAACAGGTTGCCGCCCAGCTTGGGAATGAAGCGGTAAGTTCCGTCATTATTGATAAAGACGGCCGCAGTCTCGAAGAAATGCCAAATGATGTCCTTTTTATAGAGGGGGATGCAACTGAAGATGAAACGCTGATTGCAGCAGGAATTGAACGGGCTGCCGGACTTGTTGCCGCACTTCCGGATGATGCAGATAATGTGTTCATCTCACTGACCGCAAAAGGAATCAATCCGAACATTCAGGTGGTCGCAAGGGCAGAGAAGCTGGAATCAGAAGCAAAGCTGAAACGGGCAGGGGCAGATAAAGTCATTAATCCTTCCAACATTGGCGGACGCCGTATGGCGATGTCCATCATCAAGCCGATCAGTGTTGAATATGTCGATACGGTCCTGGAGGAACCGAATGAATCGTTCAGTATCGAGGAAGTTGTAATCGGAAGGCACTCCATGCTGCAGGGCAAAACGATCCAGTCGGCAAAAATCAGGGAGGCATTCGGTGTAACAATCGCGGCAATCAAAAGGGGAGACCGGCTGATCAGCAATCCGCTGGCTTCCGAGCAGCTTTCTGAGGGAGACTTGCTGATCATCTTCGGAAACAAGGATGAAATGCAGCTGTTTGAAGATGCGGCGAAGGAGAAATAAGCCTGCTTCTCCTCAGATAAAGAATTCCTGGAGAAAGAGGCTTCACATTTGATCCCTCTCCTTCATGTCAAACTTCAAACGCATTGGAAAGTGTATGGACCACAGCCAGGTTCTCATGGCCTGCTTCATGACGATGCGGATGAATATAGACCGCATTCATTCCCATTTTCAGGGCAGGGGCCACCTCGTTAATGAAATTGTCTCCGATTGAACATGTTTCATGGGCGTGAACCCCGAAACGGCCAAGAATGTTGCGGAAGAGGGACATTGTTGCCAGCGGCTTCCGTGAGGAGCAATATTTATAGTCGAAGATTCCCTGCAATCCAAGTTCTTTTAACAGGCGTTCGACATCATCAGCGTCACTGTTGGTCATGAGGACAAGCTCCTTTGATTGCTTCAGCTTTATAAGGCCTTCTTTTAATCCGGGGGTTCTGGACAGATGGAATTGGTCTGTCACCATGTACTCTTTCGTCCGGTTATAGCACTCAAGTGTTTTGTCGGCAATCCCGAAGTGGGCTGCAGTTACAAACGGCAGCCACCAGCCGTCCCCAATGGCGATAATGTTTTTGAAATCGAATGTAACGGGTCCATTATACGTTTCCCTTACCTTGTTGCCCGGCCAAACCGCCCCTTTCCAGCTATGGGCTTCAATGACATCCAACGTCATCGGATCGACCGTCAGCACTGCATCGCGTTTCATGTCGTACCCTTTTCCGATCGATACGATATGATTATCGTTTTTCATGCTGGAATATTCATTCATAAATGCTTCCTGTTGATGTTCAGGCAATTCCTTCATCAGCTGGCGTGCATAATAATCGAAATGGTCGGTATCTTCATATAACGTCCCATCAAGGTCAAAAATGAGAACTTTGCTTTTATTGATCAATGTCTTCATGTGTCGGACTCCTTTTTAATAGGCTTTGTTAAAGCTCAATGTTGATTTTCTCACTAGTTGATTGGAGTGGAAGGTGCGAGACTTCTGCGGGACTAGCGGGACAGGTGCGACCCCGCGGAAAGCGAGTACCTGCAACGGAAATCAACACTAACATTTAACAGAGCCTTTTAATAAAGACTGAGTTTGCATTTCATTGTGTTGAATTTCAGACAAAGGGACGCAAACCCGCTGGGAAGGCAAGAAGGCCGGGCCCGCTGCATGCGGGGGACGGGCGAAATGCACGCTGTATAGCAGGACCATCTGGTAAGAGCTGCTGCGCCCTGTGTCAGTGAAAAAAGCCGCTTTTGGCTGTGCTTTTATTAACATTAAGATATTTAAGAACCTTTATGCAGGTCAAGGTAATAACAATATTGTAAAACATTTCCGGCGTATTTCGCCATTTCAGGGGATCAAGCAGCCCGCGGCCGGTTGTTTGGATAACAGGAAAAAACATAGTAAGATGAAGGGAGAAGAAGGAGGTCCGAACCAATGAATATCCCGATTGACCGGTTACTGGATAAAATACAGCAGGAAACAGAAGCGGCCCGCCGTGAAGCAAAAGCGGGCGGAAGTTCTGCGAAAGTGAAAGAGCGGATGCGGACGGTCAAAACGCTGAGCGAACTTGTCCTTGACGGCACCGAAGAGGGGACGGGGGAGCAGCGAATGCCGGCGCAGATCCAGCAGGCTTACCCTCCGGCAGAGCATTCGGATCAGGGCGGACAGCCTGCCGTCATTCAAAACAACGGCCAGCAGCCCGGTCAAATTACAAAACTGAATGAAACGAAGCTTGATGAAGATGATGCAAACGGTGATTCGCTGTTTGACTTTTGATCAATAGAAAAGGAGAGCCCTGTCGAAGGCTCTCCTTTTACATTTGCGGTTTCCCTATTTTACGGTAAAACACATACGAAGCGACCATGCTGCCGAGCGATACGGCAATTGCGACTGTTATAAAGGTGATGAACTGCCATGGTTCCGGCAGGAAAGCCGACAGCATCATCAATATCCCGCCGGCAAAAAACAGCTTTGCCGAAAGGCGGTGCGTCTTTTGCCACACATCACTGTTTGCAAGCGTCCATGGCGTGCGGACACCGATGAAGTAGTTATGTTTAAACCTTGGCATATAGTTTCCGATCAGTGTGAACAGCAGGCCTACGGCGATCGGGACGACCAAGCCGATGTTGATCGGATAGCCGAGACTGTACGCGATCGTTGCGATATGGAGCAGCAGCATGAATGTAATGGTTGCCCGAATGATAAGATCATAGCTGCCCTTGAATTTTTTATAATTATCCCGCTGCGGATCGATGTGCGGCAAGGCGAAAAACAGTGCATAGAGCAAAATCGAAACACCAGGCATGATCAGTACGCCCGTCAGCTTCGATGAATAATCATCAGGCTGATTGTCGACCCCCCAGTGGGTCGGAATCTCATCAGGCAAATACGGATAACTGAAAACACTGATCAACACCCCAACTGCTATAATGGTAAGTAAATACCAGTCAAGTTTAATCTTCATCTTTTTCACCTCTCTCGGCGGATGTGAAGCCCCACATCCATTTCATCACTTCCTGAAAAACGGTCGTGTTAAGCGAGTAATATATATGCTGTCCCTGTCGTTCGTCCTGTACCAGATCGGCGCGCCGCAGAATGTTCAAATGATGGGAAATGCTCGGTTTCGTCATGTTGAACTGTTCGGCGATCTCTCCTGCTGTCAGATCCTGTTCATTCAACAGATCGAGAATCTTACGCCGGGTCGGATCGGACAGCGCCTTGAATGTATCATTGAGCGACATCGCATCCACCTTCAATCTCATTTTATTAGGGCTATGCTGACTATAGGCGTTAATTTCTATAAAAACTGGAGCCGAAACCGCGGGACTTATATAAACCACAAGGGAACCAGCTGCACTTCAGCGGGAAGGCGGATAAAACAGGATTCCGCGGGAATGACCTTGGTAACCGGATAAAATTCCGCCATTCATCAGCAATAAGGATTAGCATCATTTTCTCGCTGAAGGAAAGATATGTTTAACCCGGACAAGATTAGTTTTCAGTAAGCTTTTAAAATATATTATTAGATAATTAGATAACTATCTAATTAAAGTATATCACACGCCGGACCGAAAAGCGAGCGGTAAAACGGTCGCTTTTTTCAATGGAATTGGGTAAGATGGAGGCAGAATGTCTAAAGGATAGGTGAAAAAACATGATGCAAACCTTTATTATACTCGGCGCCATCAACGGATTCCTGGCAGTAGCGCTCGGTGCGTTCGGAGCCCACGGCCTAGAAGGAAAAATTTCAGCTAAAATGATCGAAACGTGGCAAACCGGTGTAACCTACCAGATGTTCCATGCAGGCGGCCTGTTCGTCGTCGCATTTCTGGCTGACAAAATCGGTGCAAGTGCGATGCTGAACTGGTCAGGATGGCTCATGCTGATCGGGATTATATTATTTTCGGGAAGCCTTTACGTATTAAGCACATCCGGCATCAAAGTGCTCGGGGCCATCACGCCGTTCGGCGGTGTGGCGTTTTTGGCGGGCTGGGTGCTGCTTGCGGTTGCAGCGTACAAAGGATTATAAAATAGGAAAGGAGTACCCCGGTTGGAGGTACTCCTTTTGTATGTCCTTAAAAAGCAACATATTGCCACAGCACGATAGAAACCATAAAATGTCCTTAATTATCTTGGTGTGTACGATGCCATGCCCGGCGCCGGGCCATTGAATGGATATTCATATTCCAATTCCTCATCAAATGTCACATAATCCAGGTAAATCATCAGCAGCAAATATCGTTTCCCAGTTTCCGGATCGCTCAAAATAAGGTGGTCACGCCCCGCAGCTTCTATAACTCCCTTGAAAATTTTCGCATTCCATTCTGTATTATTTTCAAAAGTCATATAAACAGTTGCCTGCTTGCCCCGATTGAGCCGCAAAATGTTTTCGATATACGACTGCTCAAGCGGCAGCATACCAGGCACATCCGGCCCGGCCTGCCCCGGCTGCGGCATCATGCCGGTACTTCCATACGGGAACATTCCGCCGGACTGCGTTCCTGGATACCCTGCTGTCTGAGCCCCCTGGACGGCTGGCTGCATGCCGTATCCGCCGGCCGGATACCCATAAGCGGGCTGGGCCTGGGCTCCGCTGTAGTCCATCCCGGCATAAGGCGACTTCGCCCCCATATCGTGATCTCTCCACTCATATTGCTGCTGGCCTGGTTCATATCCGGGATATCCGGCGTAACCGGCATAAGGCGACTGACCATACATACCATACTGCTGTTGCTCCTGATTCTCTTTTGCCAACGTAAACCCCTCCCTTTGTCATTCATGAAGAACCTGATAAAAAGTTGGACAATAAAATGGCCGGTGAATGATGGCTGTGTGCAGCTAAAAAACCCGCGGGCATTCAGATTGCGCCGGTGAAAAGAAACAATGCGATTTAAAGCGCCCCGTATTCCATTGTCCGTACCATTGCGCAGGGCAGGCCCCTTCCGGCATAAAAAACCAGAGCGAGTTACTGGCCGGGTGATACTTCAGGCCCTTTAACGTTTTCCGGGCCAGATTCTGGTCTTTTTGCCGGGAACGCTGATAAAAGTAACCTTTCTGGGTTGCTTCAAATCCTCCCGGCGACTGGAACACCATCCGGCGCACCGTATTAATATCCTTAAAATCCAGGCATCTGGCCCGCACCCGGTTCACTCCCGTATTCCCGACCATCAGCATGCCGAGCTGCCCATCTCCTTCGGCTTCCGAGCGCATCAGCCTGCCCAGCAGCTTAACATCCTCCTCGTTATATGCAACCACCATCACCTGTTCACCTCACTTTGAAGTCGGTCATGCTGAATTGAATGATGAGGACAGAAAGACATGACGTACTAGTTGCATTGTATGAGGGGCGGGGGCGGGATATGACTATGGGGTGGAGTTTGTGTTGGGCGGAATTTTTAAAAAAGAAAAGATACTCACATTGTTCTTTAAAATGAACATAATATTCTTAATAAAATACAAAAACGTAAGATAATAAGAGAAAAGTCAAGATAAATTGTTGTTTTCGTTCTTTAAAAAGAATAACCGGCTGATTTTGGCGTTTTTAAAAACGAACAGACGGATTTATACTAGACACATCAGGTTCGTTAAAAAGAACAAAGCTGTCTGATCCACCTATACATAGTGAAGTCATCATTCATTGAAGGGAGGCAAAGCTCTTGCGAAAGTCCAGGGCGAAAAGAGTTAAAAAGAGTTACAGGTTCCTTATGGTCAGCATTCAAGCATTGTTAATCTGGTATTTATTTATTTTTTCAACAGTCCAGTTCACTTCATACACAAACGCTGCCTTCAATGATATTGAAACTGTTACTGCTTCATTATCAGTTTGGACTGAAGATGATCCACCGGAAACAGACTGGGATAGAAGTTCACTTTCCTTTGATGAGGATGGAATTGCGCTTAATAAAGGAGCAACTTGCGAACCGCCAAAGGTTTTTGCAGAGATTTATAACTCAGGTGAAACAATCACCTTCTCTGAGTGGGCATGGGAGCTCTATAAAGTGGATGGAATGAGCCAGGGTGTTCCGGTAACAGTAGGAGCGGCATTGGATTCAGGTGTTGTCCCGGCCATTGCTAAAGAACAAATAGGAACAATTCAGTCGACAGTTTCTTTACCGGGCAACGGTGATTATCGATTTAAGGTCCGCCGGCCACTCGATCATCCGGGTGAAAACCATAAGGATGAAGAGGGCTATTCCTATATCTGGAGTGAAGTCATAAAGGTTACAGATTGTGCAGCCGAAGAAGAAGCTGCAGAGAAAAGCAGTGAAGAACAGCAGCAAGCTGTGCCTGCTGAAAAAGAACAGACGGAACAGCAAGTCCAGGAAGAAACTGAACCTGTACAAGACACCGATTCAAGTGAACAGGGATCTGAATCGCAAAAGGCAGATGAAGAAAAAACTGTGGAGACTTCCAATGACCAGACAAAGCCTTCTACTGAGAAAGAACCAGAAAACGTTGATGACTCTAATTCTGACAAGGCATCCGTAAATACATCCAAGGAACCTGCTGCAAGCAAAACAGAAGAGACAGAAGAGCAGAAGGGAGATCAATGAATTGAAAAAAACAATGAAAATTCTCGGTAACCTGCTTTATGCAGTGGTGTTTATCACCCTTTTAATTTCAACTACCATCGTTATTTCGGCAAGAGCTTCAGGCGGAGAACCGGAGCTGAATGGCTATCAGCTGAAAACCGTTTTGTCAGGTTCCATGGATCCCACTTTTAAAACAGGATCATTAATCCTGACCAAGATAATCGATGACCCCAAGACAATCAAAAAGAATGACATCATCACATTTAAACAGGATGAGAATACAGTTGTCACTCACCGGGTCATCGAAGTGCTCGAAGATGGCAATTCCATGATGTTCCGCACGCAGGGAGACAACAACGAAAACGCTGATATGAACCCTGTTTTAGCTGCAAATGTGGTTGCGGAATATACAGGCTACACGGTTCCTTACGTCGGTTACTTCCTGAATTATGCTGCTTCCCCAATCGGAACTGCACTGCTGTTGATCATTCCGGGATTGGTATTGCTTGGTTATGCTGTCATTCTGATTCGCCAGGCAATTAAAGAGATTGAGAAACAAACAAAACAGGCCAGTGCATAATCGATTTTCTCAGGTATTAACCCTTTATTTGAAGGGTTAACAATACATACCCCAAGCGGGTGAAAAATTAAGAGGAGGAATTATATCATGGGTTTCAAAAAGAAAATGGGCATGGGGATTATGGCTGGAGCAATGGGTCTTTCACTGATTGGCGGCGGCACATGGGCGGCGTTTAACGATGTGGAAACGGTTGATAATACATTTGCTGCTGGGACGCTGGATCTTGCAGTGGATAAGGAAGTTGTGTTTGATATTACGAACCTTAAGCCGGGGGATCATTTTACAAAAACATTGAAGCTGACAAATGAAGGTTCGTTGGACATCAATAGTATTTTGACCACGTTAAAAGTGGAAAATTGGGATGATGTAAAACACAGCAACCTTCCGGATGGTGGAGGGAACAGTGAAAATCAGTTTTTAAGCCAGTTTAATGTAACCATCTCTGATGGCAGCAGAACGCTTTATAACCATCGGTTGCATCATCTGAAAGGTCTTAACGGATATGATATCACTCAAAGCGGCACAGCAGCGGGCTTAGAAAGCGGTAAGTCTAACGAATACACAATCACAGTGACATTTGTTGAAGACTCGACACGTTATGAGGGCAGCAGATTGTTCGAACAAAACAAATACCAGGGTGAGGGTGCAGATATCTCTGTCATGTTTGAGGCCACTCAAATGGCTGGCGAAGACCGAAGCAACGATGAACAGTAAGGGACTTAAACTATAACTCGGCTTAAAAATAAGGAGGAATTAAATAAATATGAGCATAAAGAAGAAATTGACTATGGGCGCAATGGCCGCTGCTATGGGTGTTTCCCTGATCGGTGCGGGAACATGGGCGGCTTTCAATGATATCGAAAATGTGAATGCCAGCATGGCTGCAGGTGAGTTGGAGCTAGAACTTGCCCAAGCAAATGGGCCGATGCATTTTAATATCTCTAACTTGAAGCCTGGCGATCATATGACGAGAGAAATCAAGCTTGTCAATGACGGGAGTTTGGCAATCAAGGATGTACTATTATCTATCGATAACTTTGAATTCCGTAATTATGGAGAGGATATTGAAGCAACCACCGAAGTTTTTGGCAGCAATACCGGGCTGGAGTTTTTAGACCAGTTTGAAATTTCACTAGTTAAAACTGGGAATGAAGGCGGGCCTAGCGATTTTCCTAAAACTATTCTTGGACCGGATTCTGATGTGACACTTGCGGATGTGTATCGTGCCAGCGGTGGTGACAGTGATGCGAAAAATACTTTAGCAGCTGCTGTCCATCCCGACTACTGGACTGATGGCCGCATCAATGTTGCCACCATCAACCCTAATGAATGGACTGGTCTTCCACTCATTCCTGAGGATGATGATATTGTAGAAATTACAATAACATTTAAAGACGACAAGGAAAAAGTTGACGGTCTTTATGTCCAAAACAAATTCCAGGGTGATGAAATCGATGTTGAGTTCACCCTTGAAGCCCGCCAATGGGGTGGCCAGGAAATCACAGATACCGACATGAATGGTAATGATGTAGAAACCAATAGAAAAGCCAATAATGGGGATCCTATTGCGAACTAGCAAAAAGAATAGGTAATTCGTTAGAGGGAGAGGGAGCATATTCCTCTCCCTTTCTAAGAATATAGGAGTGATAATAATGTCAGCAAACAAAAAACTAGTAACCGGAGCACTCAGTGCATGCCTGGGGCTGTCGCTTGTAGGCGGCGGTACATGGGCGGCATTCAATGATGTTGAGGCAGTTGAAAACCACCTTGCAGCTGGCACTCTGGATTTAGAAGTGATCAATATTGAAGGAGCAGAGGCAACCTTCAATGTATCGGATTTAAAACCGGGAGATTCAATGTATCGGGCTTTTTTGCTGGATAACGTTGGTTCTTTAGCGATAAAAGAAGTTTTACTTGATGTGGTGCCTTCAGGCTTCACAAATGGGGAAGAAAATGAATATGTGGCCCAAACAGGGCAGGAAAATAACATTGAGGAATTTCTAGAACAATTTAATGTAGAAATGGTATGGGTGTCAAGCAGAAGTTTCACTGACAAAGACCCGCATTTTCTGCAAATGCTTTTGAATGATCCTAACTTTATGATTATCAACAGTGGGGATAGCATTAGTTTAAAAGATTTAGTTGCTAATGACTTTCCTGCTGGTGTAAAAACGGGCGGTGATGGAAGGTTAAATCTTGCACCTGATAACATGCTGTTCGGTCAGTTTGACGGCCTTCCAGTTAAGCCGAATGATAAAGAAGCTATTTTAATGAAAATTTCCATGAAAGATGAAGAAAGCAGGGAAATAGAAGGTGAAGCCAGGGGTGAATTTACTCAAAACCGTTACCAGGGAGACGCTGTTGATATCACCTTCTCTCTTGAGGCGACCCAATGGGAAGGCATGAATGTCCAGCATAACGGTTATAACAAGCAAAATGAAAAGGCACATAACGGAAATTATTAAGGGCATTATTTGATACTTAAGTGGGACGGGGGAGATGGATATTAAATCCCTCGTCCAACATATAAAATGGGAGGTGTCCACTGTGAAACCCCAAACATACCTTATGTTGATATTGGTTTGTCTTTTAGTTTCTATATTTGCGAGGCCTGCTACTGCAGCACCTGATCCAATAAATATCGAAACCAGTCCTGTTAAACTGTTGTATAATCTTGAAAATCTTAAGCCCGGTGATTGGGCAGAACGCACCTTAACGGTAAACAATAATGGGGATGTTGAATTTGAGTATTATACAAAATCGGATTTTAAACAGGGCTCAAAGGAACTTTATGAACAATTGCTGTTGACGTTAAAAGATAATAAAGATGAAGTGCTATATAACGGAAAACTGGCTGAATTTGATAAGCTTTTTCCACGAAAACTTGCAACAGCCTCTTCCGAAGATTTAATACTAATTGTTAAAATTCCTGAAGAGTTAGGAAACGAATATCAAGCGCTTTCTACACAGTTTACAATCACTTTGTATGCGGAAGGAGAAGAAGGAGCCGTAGTGGGAGGTTCATCAGATCAACCGCGGATAACGGGTGGAGGTTACCTTCTACCGGATACAGCTTCTACAATGTTTGCTTATATTTTCTTTGGATTCTTGCTGATTATAACCGGGGCAGTGTTTATCTTTTTTGAGAAAAAGAAAAAACCAATTGTGTATACAGAAAAAATTTAGAAAACCTTGCTTGCACTGGTATAAAAAGCAAGGTCTTTTTCTGGGCCAGCATAATTAATAGGCATTTATAAATATAGTAAATAGCAGCCTGCAAAATCTGAGGATCGGCTTCAAGAGGACAAAGAGACAGATAACTTGTCCCTCTATAAATTAATACCGGGACATTTGGTTTCCACGAGCCTCTCCCCCCTCAAATGGTTTGGCTGTCCCTCCTTGGATAATATTGTTCCACACCCATGTATCACAGACATATTCACTTAATTTTTATCTACAATCTCCCCCCCCTATAATATAGTAGGAAAACTTATGTCCCCATCTTCACCCTTCAGTATCTCCACTGCAACTCTGTATCCTGGCTATAAAAACACTCCACTTTTCTACCGATTCCCCACAGATCAATCACAATTCTCCCATAATAAATCGTTCGTTACTACGAACGATTTCTGCTTGTTTTTCCATCACTAAACAACGAATGGGTGTATAATTAAGATGCAAAATTGTTCTCATTAAAGAACAAAAATGTTCGCTGTAAGCTTATTGGGAGGTGAGTGACAGAATGAGCACCATTGTGGCAACATCACATCGGAAACGAAAGGGCAGAAACGGTTGGTGGTTTTTGAAGGTGTTGTTTGTGTTGGCGGTTTCCCTGGCGACGCTTGGTTATTTCAGTATGCCGACGAATTCATTGTTCACGGATGAGGTTGAATTGTCGATGGGGTTTGGGACGGAATGGAATGTGTATGTGCCGCCTCCTGGTGGGGGAGGGGATGATGAAGATCCGCCTCCGGTGGAAGAGGAGTATAGTGATTTGACGGGAAGTACAGCGGAGTTTATCCATGCCAAAGACGAAGAGTTGAAAATGAAGAAGCTTGTGACGCTTCACGCGAAAAATAGCGGGGCAACGATGAAAGAAGCGGTGACGTTTGAGCTGATTCGTACACACGGCCATGAAAGTGACCCGGAAAATGGAGAAATCATTGAGGTGGACGATAATGAAATCCGCGCTTTGGCGTCCGGGGAAAGTGTGTCAATTACTGCCGTTGTCAAAAAGGGTGGAGATTACTTTTTCAAAATTTTCCCTGAGCCTGGCAGTCCTGGAGAGCCGTACTTTTATGTGAAAGCAGCGAAAGAAAACTGCGGACACGGCGAAGATGACGGCGGCGACCATGAGGACGGCGATGACCATGAATCGAACATTCTTGAAATCAAGCATGCCGACCTGGAAAAGAAAAAAGATTCCTACCGAATTTTTGTGCAAATCAAGAATCCGCTGAAAGAAACGATTCCGGGGGTTGCATACCGGGTGTTGAAAGGTGAAGAGGAAATACTCTTCGGAACGTCCGATGATTTGAAACACGGCGGCAACAACCGAATTTATGAAACTGTCACCGAGGCCGGCACATATGTATTTGAGATTGAAAATATTGATGGCACGATGCTGAGAAGCCCGGATATTGTTGTGTCAATTGATGATGATCACGGGTACCATGACGAAGACGACGGGGAACCTGCCCCTGAAGCACTGCTGACTCTTGAACCTGTTGAAGTAAGTACCGAAAGTGCTGATGAAAAAGTACTCGCTACTCTCTCAACTGTTGTAAAAAATAGTTCCGGAACTGAACAGGCAATCAGTTATGCCGTGTACCGGTCTGACAATGCACATTCCCATGAGGCAAAAGAAACGGTATATCAGACATCCGAGCCTGTTGTTCTTGGAGTGGATGAAGAACTTCCTATCTCATTTGCAGCCAGTACTCCCGGTTTTTATGTATTTGAAATGGTTGTTGAAAATGAAGAGGAGGATAAGCCATCTTATAAAACAGAGGCGGTGGAAGTCATTGCAGCGGCACCTGGTGAAGATGGTCTCATCAATGATATTCAAGTACCGGTAGGTGAAGCGGCCCCATCTCAAGGAGGCCAAACAGACACCGGAAATCAGGAAACGGTGCATGATAACAATGACGATAGCGATTCAGAAGCAGATGTACAACCTGATCCAGTTGAACCTGTAACTCAAGAAGAAGCCAATCCGTTGCCATCAACCAATGAAACAACTGATGAGAATACAGAAAATCAAGAAGAAGCCTCTTCCATTGAAGAACCTGATCAGCAAGACAGTGCGGATGAACCTGACAGCCTTGCTGATCCGTCTGCTGTTACAGTGCCGGAGGATGAGGAACAATGATCGCAGAACCTAAATCCCGCTTGAAGGTGTGGCTGAATCGGTTTTTAAGCGGGCTGATTGCTATCGTTCTTTTCGTGGCAGGAACGGCGGCGTATCAAGTACGGACGGTTCAGTCAGGGTCGATGGATCCCGCGTTTCAAACCGGGTCCATCATTTTTACAAAAAATGCAGTGGATTCCGGGAAATTGGAACGGGGAGAAGTAATCACTTACAGAAGCGGAAGCGGCAGTACGGTGACACACCGGATTGTTGATGTGCATCGATCAGACGGGTTGACCATGTATAAAACAAAAGGCGACAGCAACAATGCCGCCGACTTGTACCTCGTCCCCGAAGATTATATCGAAGGTGTTTATACCGGCGTTACGATTCCTTATGCCGGTTACGCAGTTCATTTTTTAAACAGGGGCAATCAATTGAACGGTATCTTCCTTCTAATAGGTGCGGTCCTGCTTGTATATGCATTGTTTTTATTGGCAGTGGGCTGGCGGCAAACAAAGGAGGAAAGCGGGATATTGAATCGGGAAGTCCCCGCGAAGGAGGGAAGGAAATGAACGGCAAATGGAAAAAGGCTGCCGGTGGTGCGGTTTTGGCGCTCAGCCTCGGGCTGGTCGCGGGCGGAACCTGGTCTACACTGACGGACAGCCACACGGTTGCAAGTGATTTCGCGGATGGTTCATTTGAGCTTGCCGTTTTAGATGAGTCTGAGTCTATCAATCTCGGTGAATTTGAACCGGGAGATACGAAAACAAAAGCATTCACCCTGCGTAATGATGGTACGGTTGCCATGGCGGATATATGGATGACAGCAGCGGCAGCGAACTTTCAGGATGGCGGAACGGTGAGTGAGCTTGATTCATATCTGGATGAATTTTATGTCACTGTCACAGGGGATGGCGCAGAGGTTTTCGGCGGGACACTCGGTGAGCTGCTTGCCGAGGAGATCGATTTGGCAGGAGAAGGGATAGTGCCAGCCGGGAACAGGGCGGTTGAGCTAACCATTACATTTGCAGATGACGCTCCTGCCGAGTTTGATGGCGACTCAGCAGTACTCAATCTACATTTTAAAGCAGTACAGGGAGACGGCGCCAACTTGACTACCCAATGAATCGTTTCTGGAAAGGTTGTGAAAAAACTTAAATAGATTGTGAGGTTTTTTCAATGGCAAAACGGACAAAATATTTAATCGGTGCATTGCTCCTTGGCTTAGGCTTATTTTTCCCGGCGACAGTCAGCTATGCGGAAGATGGCGTTGAACCCGTCATCGATCTTTCTACTTCACCTGAATCGGTGTTGTTTGAGGTTGAAAATGCAAAACCCGGTGACTGGGCGGTAAAAACGCTGACTGTTGAAAATAGCGGAACGGTAGATTTTACGTATACGGCTTATGCTGGATTGCAAGCGGGGTCGGAGGAGTTATTTGACGCACTCCTTCTGGATATTCGGGCCGGTGATGAGGAGTTATACAGCGGACCGCTTGTCGGTCTTGGCTTATTATCGGAAAGGGCACTGGCTGTGGGTGAAAGTGAAGAGCTTACAGTTACGGTCACAATGCCCTTATCTCTTGGAAATGAGTACCAAGATCTTGCCGCGTCGTTTGGTTTGACCCTGCAGGCGACAGGGGAAGTGGACAGCGGAGGGGGTGCGGTGCCGGGGGATGACGATGAGCCTGGGGACGAGCCTGGAGATGAGCCGGGTGAGGAACCTGATGAAGAACCTGGAGCGGAAACAGATGACAACAGGGATGCGGATGGTGTGACACCGGTTGCCGAGCCGATTTCTTCGGATGGGGATGGCAATGCAACCGATGGAGTTTCGGTGTTATCAGCTGGACAATCAGGTGAAGCGTTGCCGGACACCTCCACCAATTTGTATAGGTATTTACTGGCGGGCGCCATTTTGATCGCAGGCGGTGGCGTACTCTTCTTTCTTCAAAGAAAGAGACAGGGCGTATATTAATTGAAAAAGCCTCCCTCGATGATTTGTGTAGGAGGGAGGCTTCTTTCATACCTTCATGTGGCTGTTTCGCGGCTTTCAGATTCGGAAAAATGTGAGTATAGATTGGATACATCCTGGGAGGAAAGCGAATGAAAGCATTGATTCTTTACCTGGCGATTTTGAATACAGTTGATGGGATTTTATCCTATATCGGACTGCGGTTCGAGTTTATCAAGGAAATGAATCGGCTGATGTCGGCTGTCTACATGGTGAGTCCTGCTTTCTTCTTGTTTTTCAAAGTGGCTTTGTCTGTTATTTTGCTTTTCTTTTTTGGGAAAATTCACGGAAAATCCTTAGCCGGCAAATTTGCATTGGCTGCTGCCATGTTTTACACAGGCGTGATGGTTATGCATGGCTATTGGCTTCTTCGTGTTATATAAAAATAAAGGCCTCTCCCTAATCCTCAGGAGAGGCCCATTCATATCCATTCGTTTATACCGCCAAAAATTTCGACACTTTCCCCGGTTCAAGAATATTCCCCACATAGAAAGATCCGAACTCGCCGTAACGCGCGCTCACTTCATCAAAACGCATTTCATAAACAAGTTTCTTAAACTGCAGCGGATCATGCGCAAATAGCGTTACGCCCCACTCCCAGTCGTCGAAACCGACAGAACCAGTGATGATCTGCTTGATTTTGCCTGCATAGTTGCGGCCGATCATGCCGTGGCTGCGCATCAGCTTGCGGCGTTCGTCCATTTCGAGCATGTACCAGTTGTCATTGCCCTGGCGGCGCTTGTCCATCGGATAGAAGCAGACATGCTCCCATTTCGGAAGGATCGGCTTGAGGCGCGCCTGAATTTCAGGGTCGGCTTCAGGATTGGCGCCAGGTCCGAGGTAGTTGCTGAGTTCAACAACAGATACATAAGAATACGTAGGAATTGTGAATTCAGCAAGCTTCGTTTTATTGAACTCATTTTCCAGTTCGTTCAATTCTTCCATTGTCGGGCGAAGAAGCATAATCATGAAGTCCGCTTTTTGGCCGACGATGGTGTACAGGGCATGGCTGCCTTCTTTTTGTTCTTCCGTCTTGTTCCATTTTTCGATCAGTCCCTGGAATTCATGGATTGCAGTCTCACGCTCGTCGCTTGAGGCCAGCTTCCAGGCGTTCCAGTCGATGGAGCGGAAATCATGCAAAGAATACCAGCCGTCCAATGTTTGTGCTGCTTCTGACATATTGAATCACTCCTTGTATGATAATTTGTTCGATTTCATTCGCAAAACGAATTACCGCCACCGGAATTGCATTCGATTTTCCACAGTTTGTACTATGTAGACATCGATAATATCTTACCACAAAACCGGCAGGAAAACCGAATGTTGTGATTTTTGGGAGTGCAATGCCTGGCAATTGCCTCGCAATTGCCAGGCAATTTTTCCTGCAGAAAATTTCCCAGTGATTATGATTTTGTGCAGCGGGTAAAATTTTATGAAGCAAAAAGAAACAGAGTTTGAATAATTTTGTGCATTTTTAGAAAGGTTAAACTTTTATAAAAGACTGCTTCATCGTTTTTCTTTTCTCATTAAAAAGAGTATCCTAAAGGATAGATTATAAAAGCACAGACATTTTAACTTCTGAGAAGGAGGCTTTTTTCATGAGCGATTTATTTTCAACGATTAAAAACAAAGTGGAAGGCAAGGGGAAAACGATTGTATTTCCTGAGGGTACAGATGAGCGCATCCTTGGTGCGGCTGCCCGTCTGAAGCAAGACGGCATGCTTACTCCGATCCTTGTTGGAAAGATGGATGAAGTAGAGAGCAAGGCTAGCAGCATTGGTGCCGATATTTCCGGCATTGAAATTTGCGATCCGAACAATTATAACGGCATGGATGAACTCGTTTCATCCTTCGTGGAACGCCGTAAAGGCAAAGCGACGGAAGAGGATGCGCGCAAGATTCTTCTGGATGAAAACTATTTCGGGACGATGCTCGTTCATACAGGAAAAGCCGACGGCCTTGTCAGCGGCGCGGCCCACTCAACAGCTGATACAGTACGTCCGGCATTGCAGATCATCAAGACAAAAGAGCGTGTTAAAAAGACATCCGGCATTTTCGTAATGGTCCGTGATGACGAAAAGTACCTGTTTGCCGATTGTGCAATCAACATTTCCCCTGACAGCAAGGATCTTGCTGAAATTGCCGAGGAGGCAGCGGTAACAGCAAAACTGTTTGATATCGACCCTCGTATTGCAATGCTCAGCTTCTCTACTAAAGGTTCCGCAAAGTCTCCAGAAACGGATAAAGTGGAAGAAGCAGTTAAAATTGCGAAGGAGAACAATCCTGACCTCGTGATTGACGGCGAATTCCAGTTTGACGCGGCGTTCGTGCCGTCGGTAGCGGAGAAAAAAGCTCCCGATTCCGTTCTTAAGGGCGATGCTAACACATTTATCTTCCCAAGCCTTGAAGCCGGAAACATCGGCTACAAAATTGCCCAGCGTCTTGGCAACTTTGAAGCGGTAGGCCCGGTACTGCAGGGCTTAAACAAGCCGGTCAACGACCTGTCACGCGGCTGTGATGAGCAGGATGTTTACAACCTTGCGATCATTACAGCAGCCCAATCGGTCTAAAATAAAAGAAGAATGCGCCATGCCTCTTAGACGGCAGGGCGCATTTTTTATGGATTCCCGCAGTGACAGTGACAGTCAGGAGGAAACGATACCGCCAAGTGCTTTCTCATTCCGTTCGAGAACGCGGGCGAAATTCTGCTGATACAGATTGATTTCCTCGCCTTCGAGCTGGGAAGAGAACAAAGCTCCGGAATGGTTTTGAAGCGATTGGAGCAGCATCAGCATCAGCTTCTGGATTCCGATAGGTTCGCCAAGCAAATCAGAAAGGGATGCCATCGTTTCAGGAACGATATCCGGATAGGTGAACTTTGTTTGCTGGCTTTTTCGTGCGATTGCATAAAACTCTTTTAAAATGGAAGCGCGGTTTTGGCCGCGTGTTTCGAATGCATTCAGATAGGTTTGCACCGCAACCCCTTTACGCAGACGGCGCTGCGAAATGCCGGCGAATTTTTGGCCGTTGATGCTGAGGTCATAGCTGCCGGGACAGTAGGAGCCGGTGATTTCCCTTGCTTCGATGTCAGTTCCGTATGAAGCGAGCATTTCTTTTATGAGTCCCCACATCGCATCATAACCGCGGTCGATATCGATGCCTTTTGCGGTCTCCGGCAAGATGAGGGAAATGTTAAGGACGCCTTCATCTAGAATCACAGCGAGTCCGCCTGAGTTGCGGACAATGACCCGGTATCCAAGCGACTCCAGGAACTTCACCCCTTCACCCAGATAAGGAAGGCGTGTATCCTGGATGCCGAGGACGACGGTGTCATGGTGGACCCACGACCGGGCAGCAGGTGCTGATGCCCCGCTTCCGACTTGCGCGCACAGCGTATCATCAATCGCAAATGACTGGCGGGCGTCAAAACCCGGACCGAGCGTTGACTGGTCAATAATCCGCCATGATTTTTGATCTAATAATTCAATGGCCTTCATGATGCTTTCTCCTAACCGTTACAATCTATTTTGCTGTGCTTATTATAGCATGCCGTTCCGGCTGTATGCGGAGACGAAAAGAAAAACGGCCGTTTTCAGCGGCCGTTTATCCGGGGGTGTTGCCTGGCAATTGCCTCGCAATTGCCAGGCATTTCAAACCAAACGATATGCTCGAGAAGCACAATTATTGTGAATCTGCTATTTTTTCCAGGTTGCCGTTGCGGTCCATGCGGAAGGCGGTGGATGGTTTGTCGTCGTCTTCCATGAGTACCATGCGGCGGGCGCGATCCATGATTTGCAGCAGGGCCTGGTAGTCTTCCTGCATTTGCTGGTGCTGCTTTTCGAGCTGTTTGACGCGCTGCTCCAATTTATGATTTGACTCCGTAATCTCCTCGTTTTCTTTCCGCAGTCTTTCATTCTCTATCGCCATGCGCTCGTCTTGCAAGCTGAAATCTCTGAAGCTTTGTAAATAGGCTATGACACCATCAAGTGTCATGTCGGCGGTTCCCTGCATACGAGATGTTTCAGGCATAACCGCTGTATCACTGTAATGATTTTCTTGTTCTATACCGGCAGGAAGCAACAGCTCATCAGCTGACTCAGATGCGAATGTTTCAATTGGCGGCTGCTGGTTTGAATTTTCATGTGCCGGCACTTGATAAACGGCCGACTGCGGGACAGAAGCAACAGCTGCAGGCCTGGAAGGGGTCCGCTCCGTTTGTTTTCTTCCCTGCTCGGCCCGTTTCTTTTCTTTGCGCTGTTTTTTGGCCAGGCTGATCGCCTGTTCATACTTATTGCGGACGACAGCATTCCAGCGGAAGCCGCAGGCAGCGGATGTGCGATTCAGTTTGTCCCCGACTTCATCAAAAGCATTAAGCTGGGTGCTGCCTTCACGGATGTGCCGCAAAACCGTTTCTGCAAGCAGCAAATCATCTTCTTCTGACCATGCATCTTGTCTGACTTTCATTGTATTCTTCCTTTCTTTAACTTGATTTATAGTTTCTCAAAAGGCAAATAGAAGTGCATTGCCTGGCAATTGCCTCGCAATTGCCAGGCATTTTCCCAAAGGAAAAACGCTCTGTTGCTCTCAGTTTCACCAGATTGCACAAAATTCATACACAGGGAGAGGGTTATTGCTAGATTTTGTGTAAATTTAAACATCTTTACAGGCGGCAATGATTCCTTGCAACGGCGGGGTAAACGGTGTACAATATCGTTTAGCTGTTAAAAATAAACATGGATGTTACGAAGATAGCCGTGCGTTTGTTTTTATATAGAAGAAATGATTAATAGGTAAAGAAGGTGAAATCATGGCGAATGAATTTCGGGTTTGCGATGATTGCCAGGCAACGAACATCAAAACGCTGGTTCCACTGCTGAAGAAAGTGGATCCGGATGCGGAGATTGAAATCGGCTGCCAGTCTTACTGCGGGCCTGGCCGCAAAAAGTCATTTGCTTTTGTCAATAACCGTCCGGTATCCGCGCCAAGCGAGGACGAATTGATTCAAAAAGTCGAGAAAAAAGTGAAGAAATAAGATAGATGGAAGCTCCCAGCAGAAAAGGCCGCCTGCCAACATGGTTTCTTGCCGGCGCATCAGCCGGCTTCAGGGCATCCTGCCTAGCAGGGTGTTTTTTTATGGGCGCAAATTGTTTATTAACGATGCAAAAAATAATTTTTTTACGCTCGATATGCCCTGAAATCCGCACTACGCGCAAGGTTTTAAATGAGACGGAACGGGCAAATCTATAAAAAAGCGATATAAGCTTGTATTCTATCCCTGTTACCAGATATCGCCGATTTTTCCCATTTATCTTCAAGATTCCTGCTGTTTCGGCAGGTTTAATTGGAGAAAAGAAGAATATATAATGAAATAAATGAACGACAAAGAACGTCTGCAGCCGCACTTCCGGCAACATCTGCGGCTGTTTTTATGAAGTGAGGAAGGGGCCCGCTATGCCATATGCCGATGAGCAACTGAATGAAGAAAAAGTGTTTAAAGACCCGGTTCACCGTTACATACATGTGCGGGATAAATTGATATGGGATTTGATCGGCACGTCTGAGTTCCAGCGGCTGCGCCGGATCCGCCAGCTCGGCACGACGTTTCTGACGTTCCATGGCGCGGAACACAGCCGCTTCAACCATTCGCTCGGCGTTTATGAGATCGTCCGCCGTATGCTCGATGTTTTCCATCATCGGCCGAACTGGAATGATAATGACCGGCTGTTGTGCCTTGCGGCGGCTCTTCTTCATGATGTGGGCCACGGCCCGTTTTCCCATTCGTTTGAAAAAGTGTTCCACCTTGATCATGAAGAATGGACACGCGCCATTATTTTAGGAGACACGGAAATAAATGCTGTCCTCAAACGGGTGGACGCCGGCTTCCCGAAAGAAGTCGCCGAAGTGATCGCCAAAACCCATTCGAACAAGCTGATTGTGAGCATGATTTCAAGTCAGATCGACGCTGACCGTATGGACTACCTGCAGCGCGATGCCTATTACACAGGTGTCAGCTACGGCCATTTCGACATGGAACGCATTTTGCGCGTAATGAGGCCGCAGGAAGACCAGGTTGTCATTAAAGATTCCGGAATGCATGCTGTAGAAGATTACATTATGAGCCGATACCAAATGTACTGGCAAGTTTATTTCCATCCGGTCACCCGCAGTGCAGAAGTGATTTTGAGCAAAATCCTGCACCGGGCCAAGAAGCTGCATGAAGACGGCTATACATTCAAGCTGAAGCCGCTGCATTTTCTCTCCATTTTCAGTGGGGAACCGGCTCTGAAAGATTACTTGCGTCTTGATGAATCAGTGATCTTATATTATTTCCAGATGTGGACCGAAGAAGACGATTCGATTTTGCGCGATCTTTCCGACCGGTTCATTAACCGGAAGTTATACAAATATATTGAATTCAATCCGCATTTACATATGAAACAATGGATGGAGCTGACCGATCTCTTTAAACAGGCGGAGATTGACCCGGAGTATTATCTCGAGGTCGATTCATCATCCGATCTGCCCTATGATTTTTACCGTCCGGGCGAAGAAGGGGAAAGGCTGCCGATTTACTTGCTTATGCCAGGCGGTGAAATCAAGGAACTTTCCCGCGAGTCAGACATAGTCGAAGCCATTTCCGGAAAAAAACGGACCGACCACAAGCTTTATTTTCCAGATGATCTGGTTGATGATTTATCAGAGCATAAAGAGGCGAAATTGAAGATTAAAGAGATTTTGGACAATGTATAATGGCTGCAAGGTTGACTGGGAATAACCGGCTGAGCCAGGTTTTCGATACAGGAAAATTATAGAGAGATAGGAGATGAGGGGGCTTGTTAGTAGAACACGCCAAGCTGATGAAGGTTTTTGCTGATGTAGGGGAAGTCGTGGGCAGGAAAAAGCTTCAGAAAATGATATTCATTGCAAAAAAAATGGGGTATCCGTTCCATGAAAAATACAATTTTCACTTTTTCGGGCCTTATTCCGAGGAACTGACGTTAAAAATAGAAGAACTTTGCAATTTAGGTTTTCTCGATGAAGTGAAGGAGAAAAAAGGCGGATATATGCAATACCGCTATACGCTGACCGGCGACGGGGAGCAGTTCTTGGCCCACTATGAAGTGGACAACCCTTCGCTGCATACGTGCATGGCAGACATGAACGGACAGAGTTCACGTTTCCTCGAGCTCGTGTCGACAGTCCTTTATTTTGGTGATCTGGAAAAAGACCAGGTAAAAGAAAAAATCTTCATGTTAAAAAGCAAGCAGAACTATTCTGAAGAAGAAATAGATGAAGCTTATCGGTATATTGAGGGATTGAAAACAAGTAAAGTGCATTGAAAAAGAGGCTGCCCAATCCGGCAGCCTCTTTTATGGATTTCGACAGGTGACAGGCACCTGTCGATAGATGTCGAACGATATGATTTAGTGCGGCAAAAATGCCAGCTGGAAGAAGAATAGGACGGCGAAGACGTACACGAGCGGGTGTACTTCGCGCCAATTCCCTTTGACGATCTTCATCAGCGGGTAGGTGATGAAGCCGAGGGCGATGCCGGTCGCAATGCTTGAGGTGAGCGGCATGCTCAAAATGATCAGGAAAGCAGGGAATGCTTCGTCAAATTCGTTCCACTGGATCTGGCCGATCGAACCCATCATCAGGCTGCCGACAATGATCAGTGCTGGAGCAGTAATGGCGGAGATGCCTGATACAGCCCCGACAAGCGGGGCGAAAAAGGCCGCAATGACGAACATGCCGGCAACAACGAGTGACGTCAGGCCTGTTCGCCCGCCTGCAGCAACCCCTGCCGACGACTCGATATAGGCGGTTGTCGGGCTTGTCCCGAATACCGCGCCGACAGACGTTGCAACAGAGTCGGCCAGTAATGCCTGGCGCGCCCGCGGCATCGTTTTCCCCTTCATCAGGCCGGCCTGCTCTGCGACTCCGACCATTGTGCCGGTTGTATCAAAAATCGTGACGAGCAGGAAGGAAAACACAACGGCATAAAGGCCGTAACTGACCACATCGCCAAACGCGGCAATCGGGTTTGTTATGATCAGGCCTTCCGGCAGGGAAGGGGCTGACACAACACCTGCTTCAAATGAAAGCTGGCCGGTGAAAAAAGCAAGGATGCCGGTCGCAATCATGCCGAAAAACAGGGCGCCGCTTATGTTCATTGCCATCAAAACAATCGTGATGCCAAGTCCGGCAAGCGCGAGCAGGACGGAAGGGTCATGCAAATCCCCGAGCTGTACAAGGTTTTCGGGGTGGTCTGCGACAATGCCGGTCATGCGCAGGCCGATGAAAGCGATAAACAGTCCGATTCCGGCTGTGATGCCGTGCTTGAGATTGACAGGAATTGCTTCAATCAGCTTTTCACGGAATGTCGTCAACGATAACAGCACGAACAGGATCCCGGCAACGAACACAGCCGCAAACGCAACTTCATAAGTAATCGCATCAGAGCTGCCGACAACCGAATAAGCAAAGTAGGCGTTCAAACCCATGCCTGGTGCAATTGCAATCGGATAGTTTGCCATGAACGCCATCCACAGTGTCCCGATGACAGAGGCAATGATCGTAGCCATAAACACCTGGTCAAACGATGCGCCGGCATTTGACAGAATGACCGGGTTTACAATCACGATGTACACCATTGTTAAAAAAGTGGTGAGTCCGGCAAGTATTTCCGTTCTTACGGTCGTATTGTGCTCTTTTAATTTAAACATAAGGGAAACCTCCAAATTTACGAACGTTTAAATAACCATTAACAATAATATTCGTTTTTCGGGAGGTTTGCAAGGGCTGATTACAGGAAAACGTATCAGAAAATAGCCTAAAGGGCGGTATGGCCGATTTTAGAGGATGTTTAATGAATAGCTCGTAGAACAACCATGTTGATTTCTGCTCCAGACATTCGCTTTTTGCAGGGACACAAGTGCGGCATCCATTTTGCTTTCCTTCGTGCGGATTCACGGTTTCTTCTTTGCCGGGGGGACGTCCGTCTGCCTCCCGGGCATTCACGCTGCGGGCGCTCCCCTGGTCTGCGAGGCCCGCTGGTTGTTTAATGGTTATCCTCGAATCCATACCGCAAAAAGGAATTGCGGATACATTTTCGGGAAGCATCGCGCCTGCTGCTCCAATCAATAAGTTTTACACATGAATACTAATACGGCCTCACGGATAAACGGCTTTTCATTCGAAAACAGGCCGAAAAAAGAAGCTGCATCCATAAAAAACAGGCATACAGCTTCTTTATTTGTGTGCTATTCGTCGCTCAGCAGCTTGCCGCCGACAGCGTATTCGCTTTTTTCCATTTCTTCAATGAAAACGGCGATTTTTTCTTTTGGGGCATTCGCTGTTTCGGAAACGGCTTCCGTCACTTTTTCGACCATCGCCCGCTTTTGCTCATCCGTGCGTCCGGAAAGCAGTTTGATTGTTACGTATGGCATATCATTCACTCCTTTTATGTAAAATAGATTGCCTGTTTATTTTATCATGGTTTTACACCCGCCTGGAAACGCCGCAGGATGAATTTGACAAGAACATTATGATAAAATGATAGCAATGTAGAGATACTGATTATGTGAAAAAGGGGAGATACGATGAGTGAGTCAAATGGCGGCAGTAAGAAAAAGCCGGCTTTCAATATCATTAAGAAAGATTCAACGGACGGTCATGGCGGATTTGGCGCCGGCGCCTTTAGCCTTGATAACATATCGCCGGTGATCGTGGATGTCGAGGAAGGAAGCGCGGTCATTGATGTAGGCGCAATGCATGCCCGCAGCCAGGTGGAAAAAGGGATAAAATTCCTGCCTGATAAGGCAGATGTGCCGAACGGCAAACCGTACTGGCTCGTCTGGGTCACGGTCGAACGCGGCGCGGAAGGGCCATATTACTATGGTGTGACAGCCTGTGAAATGACAGTCGACCGTGATATCCGCCGGGGATATAAGTCTTTGCCTGAACATGTAAATCGGATGGACAAATCGATGAAGGGGCGGATAATCGTCGACCACATCGATGATAAATCAAAACAGATCCTTCGTGATTTTCTTCAAGGCTACAACGAAGAATATTGGGAGCATTCCTCTGATGAATTGAAAAAAGCACTGGCCTAACAAATCGATAATTTTGGACAAATTGTGAACAATTTTTGAACAAAAATCGAAAAACTTGTCCTTTTATTGGCAAGAAAGTAAACTAATTTTATATCGCAGCACACATGCGATAACTGGGACCAGAAAAAAGCCGGCACTCCTGCCGGCTTTTTTCTATGGCTTGTCCGGGAAATGATTCGGGAAATGATTGCCTGGGAATTGCCTGGCACCTGCCAGGCAATTCCCAGGCAATGCACCAACACACCCCTAACCGAGCCAGTCTATGATCCTTTTGAAGAGTCCTTTCTTTTCTTCCTTTTCCCCTTCAGCCGGTGCCGGTTGGCGGTCTTCGAAGTGGTCGTCGCAGTAGTCGACCGGTTCAGTTCCTTCGATGAAGTAGGCGAGGTGGACGGCCGGGCATGCTTTTGTCGCCAACTTTCCGGTATGCGGATCGATTGTGGCAGCCACAACGCCGTCCGGCGGGGTGAAGCCGCCTGTTTTTTCGTCCTTCAATGCTTCCTCCATGAGATCAGCCCAGATTTCCTTCGCATATGTGCGTTCCTCAACCAGGTTGATCGTCTGCCCTTTGTCATAGCCGACCCAGACGGACGTGATAAGCTGCGGCGAGAAACCGATCATCCAGCTGTCTGCCCGGGTGGTGCCCGACTTGCCGGCATACGGCCTCGTCAATTTGTGTTTAATCGGCTTTCCGGTGACTCTCGTATAATCATTAAGCGATTCATCGAACATGCCGGTCATCATGTGTGCCGTCACAAAAGCGGCCGCTTCATCAAGTTTCTGCCGGGGCTCTTGATCTCGCTCGTATAAAACATTTCCTTCATAATCGACTACTTTTTTAATGAAAACCGGAACGGTATTTTTGCCGCCGCTCGCAAGCCGGCTGAAGGCGCCTGTCATTTCGAGCGGGGTGACCGGCGAAGTGCCGAGGGCAAGAGAGGGCACTGCCTTCAATTTCGACTTGATCCCCAAGCGCTTCGCTGTTTCCACCAGGTTTTCCGGCTGCAGGTACATGTTTGTTTTCACTGCAAAAATATTGTCCGACAGGGCGATCGCCTGCGCCAGTGTAATCGGCCCATCTGCGTAATAATCGTTAAAATTGCTCGGTTTATAAACGGAGTTTCCGTCATCATACCGGAAAGCGGTCGGTTCGCTCGACAGCTGTGTTGCCGGTGTGAAGCCGCTCTCGATTGCTGCATAGTAAAGAATAGGTTTGAAGGTTGAGCCCGGCTGCCGTTTTGCCTGAACGGCCCGGTTGAACGGACTGTCGGCGTAGTCACGGCCGCCTACAAGCGCCTTTACCTCGCCTGTCTGCGGATCCATTACGACAACTGCGGCCTGGATGCCGGAGTCAGGTGCAATCGTTTCTTTCACTTTTTCTTCGGCTATTTTTTGAATCGACGGATCAAGAGTGGTGTACACCTTCAGGCCGCCCATTTCAATCGTCTGCTCATCAAGCTTCACGTCCGATTTCAGCTGTTTTTTAACGACGTCCAAGAAATACGGGGCCAACAGCGGCTTTTCTTCTTTCTGTTTTGTCCTGAATGTCAGTTCTTCTCCCCGTGCTTTCTCTGCTTCACCTTCCGTCAGGGTTCCGGTCGATACCATCGCTGCCAGCACATTTTCCTGGCGGGATATCGCATTATCTTTATTAATGAGCGGCGAGTAACGGGCCGGGCCTTTCGGAATGCCGGACAGCAGGCTTGCTTCTCCAATGGTCAGCTCGCTTGCCGGTTTATCAAAATAAAAATTGGCGGCCGCTTCGATTCCGTAGATGCCATGGCCGTAATAAATCGTATTCAAATATCCTTCAAGAATCTGTTCCTTCGTATAGTTGACCTCGAGCCGGAGCGTATAAAGCGCTTCCTTCAGCTTCCGCTTCCACGTTTTATCATGGCCGAGGTAGAGGTTGCGCGCATATTGCTGGGTAATCGTGCTCGCCCCCTGCACCTTTGCCATCGCTTTCAGGTCTGCAAGCGCTGCTCCGGCGATCCGTTTATAGTCGAAGCCGCGGTGGCTGAAAAATTTTTTATCTTCAATCGAGATTGTCGCCTCAATTGCGGCCTCAGACACATCATTCAGTTTCACCCAGTGCCGGTTCTGGCCGTTATGGCTTTCGCCGAGCTTTTCCCCGCCCGATCCGTAATAAACAGAAGTCTGCTGCACAGCAAGCGGCGGCGGGCCTTCCATTTTTGTATACACATACAGGCCGAGTATGCCGATTAACAGAAAGATAGATAAAAAGACAGTAATAAATGCGGTAAACCGGATGTATGGGACGAGCCTGCGCCAGTCAGCCTTCGTGAACCGTTTCATGCCTCCACCCCCTTCGCTTTAGTAACAGTATGGGAAGGGTGCGCCCGCTTTAAACGCGGCATCCTATTAAAATCGCAAATTGTTATTGCATTTTGGCAGAATTACACTATACTTTTCTTGTTGTTAAGGAATTTAGATAAGCTGCTGTTTGTTGAATAAAAAGCTGAACTTCCAGCTCAAGCGCCGGGTGGTGACCTGCCGCTTCCCTGCCCCCGATCATGCTTGCCGCGCTGCGCGGAGACTTGCGCTTACGTGTTCAAAACACTGCGTTTGCAGGAAGGGGTTTGGGGAAAAGGTAATAACAAGCAGACTAGTGTTGATTTCTTTAATCAAAGAAAGGGTGCTGAATAATGGAGCTCTGGTATACGGAAAAGCAAACCGAGAAATTCGGGATTACAGCGAAGATCAGGCAAACTTTACATACGGAACAGACCGATTTTCAAAAGCTTGATATGATTGAGACGGAAGAGTGGGGCAACATGCTTGTCCTTGACGGCATGGTCATGACGACCCAGCGTGATGAATTCGTTTATCATGAGATGGTAGCGCACGTGCCGCTTTTCACCCACCCAGATCCGAAGCACGTTCTTGTTGTGGGCGGCGGGGACGGCGGCGTCATCCGCGAAGTGCTCAAGCATAAGAGTGTTGAAAAAGCGACCCTGGTGGAAATCGACGGCAAGGTGATCGAGTATTCGAAAAAATACTTGCCCGAAATTGCAGGAGAGCTTGAGAATGAGCGCGTTGAGGTGAAAGTCGATGACGGCTTCATGCATATTGCGACAAGTGAAAATGCGTACGATGTCATCATGGTCGATTCGACGGAACCGGTCGGGCCTGCCGCAAAGCTCTTTGAAAAAGGATTTTACGAGGGAATCTCAAAAGCGCTGAAGGAAGACGGCATATTTGTCGCGCAGACTGATAACCCGTGGTTCAAAGCGGACTTGATCCGCCAGGTGTACAGCGATGTCAAAGAAATATTCCCGGTAACACGACTCTATACGGCCAACATCCCGACATATCCGAGCGGCCTGTGGACATTCACGATCGGCTCGAAAAAGCACGATCCGCTTAAAGTCCCGGAAAGCCGTTTCGATGACTTTGAAACGAAATACTATACGAAAGAACTTCATAACGCGGCTTTTGCGCTGCCGAAGTTTGTAAAAGATTTGACGGAATAACGATTCGCGCAGGCGGATCGAATGAGAGCAGCTTGCTGAATCCGGCGGGCTGCTTTTTAAAGGAGTTTACATCCGGATGAAAAGGAGGAAAAAATAATGCGCTTTGACGAAGCATACAGCGGCAATGTGTTTATTGCCAGCAACCCGAATTACGATGAAAGTGAAGCGGTTCTGTACGGCATGCCGATGGACTGGACGGTCAGTTTCCGGCCCGGGTCCCGTTTCGGCCCGGCCCGTATCCGCGAGGTCTCGCTCGGGCTTGAGGAGTACAGCCCGTATATTGACCGCCATCTTGAGGAAGTGAACTATTTTGACGCCGGGGATATTCCGCTGCCATTCGGCAACCCGGCCCGCAGCATCGAGATGATTGAGGAATATGTGGATGGTCTTCTGGATGCCGGGAAGTTCCCGCTCGGCATGGGCGGCGAACACCTCGTATCGTGGCCGATATTCAAATCGTTCCATAAAAAATATGAAAATTTCGCCATCATTCATATCGATGCCCACGCCGACTTGCGCGAGGAGTACGAAGGCGAGCCGCTTTCCCATTCCACGCCGATCCGTAAAGCCTGTGAACTGATCGGACCGGAAAACGTCTATTCGTTCGGCATCCGCTCCGGCATGCAGGAAGAATTCCAGTATGCGAAAGATTCCGGTATGTTCATGGCAAAGTTTGATGTTGCGGAGCCGCTGAAAGAAGTGCTGCCAAAGCTCGCCGGCCGCAATGTCTATGTTACGATCGACATTGACGTGCTGGATCCGGCTCACGCACCCGGCACGGGAACGGCGGAAGCGGGCGGCATCACATCGAAGGAGCTGCTCGAAGCCATCACGATGATTTCCAATTCGGATGTCAACGTAGTCGGAGCTGACCTGGTCGAGGTCGCACCCGCTTATGACCCGAGTGAACAGACGCAAATCGCCGCGAGTAAATTCATCCGCGAAATGCTGCTAGGCTGGGTGAAGAAAAAATAAGATGGTGCAAGCTGCCGGTGATGTTTCCGGCAGCTTTTTTGGTTGTTGAGGAAATTATAAAATTTTTGCGTTGTGGATAAAAAGCGAGAAGGGAGTCATCCAGCTCCAGGCGCCAGCGGCTACCGTCATAAGCGGTGATCCCCTCCGGGAGGAAAGAGCACCTCCCTGCGGGTACCTCCGCTTATGCGTACGCCGCTAAGCGGGCGCCTTCCGCTTTAGTTCTGTGCGGCGTTTGAAGAATCGGCAGTTGGAAACCGGAGTCAGGCGCCCTCGAGCGATATGACTTTATCAGCATCATTATGGGTAAACATGCGATCAAGTTCCCTGGTTTGAGTTCCTCTTACTAATTCGGGACATCCAATCGCCCGCTCTCCCATACCGCGCTGCCAAAGCACAAAAAAGCACAGGGCATGCTTCCCTGTGCTTTTTCAATATAGAATGATTTAACCAGCCTTAACAGCATTCTCTTCAATCTGTTCGCCGCTGCGGGCCGACTGGATTTTGTCAACAAGGCCGGCAATGGCGCCGTCACCTGTCACGTTGCAGGCGGTTCCGAAGCTGTCCTGTGCGAGATAAAGGGCGATCATCAGTGCGAGCAGGGTGGAGTCGAAGGCGAGCATCGATTCCATGATACCGAGAGCGGCCATGACGGCGCCTCCCGGTACACCCGGTGCGGCAATCATGGTGACGCCGAGCATCAGAATGAACGGCAACATCGTCGTAAATGACGCTTCCATGCCATTCAGCATCATGACAGCCATCGCAGTGCTGACAAGTGTGATGGTGCTGCCGGATAAATGGATCGTCGCAGACAGCGGAACGACAAAGTCCACCACTTTTTCACTGAAGTTATTTTTCTTCGCCTGGCGCAGCGTAACCGGAATGGTGGCTGCTGACGACTGGGTGCCGAGTGCTGTAAAATATGCCGGCAGCATATTACGGAGCATCTTAAACGGGTTTTTGCCGGAAGCAGTGCCGGTGACGGTGTACTGCAATATGATCATCAGAACGTGAAGGGCGATGACAACAGCGAATACCTTTATAAAAACACTCAAGATTTCTGCTGCAGCGCCGCCGTAAGTCATGTTGGCGAAAATACCAAGAATATGAATAGGAAGCAATGGAATAATGACAGATGCAATTAATTTTTCAATGATATCACGGAATTCATTCATCGTGTTTTGAAGGGTATCCCCTTTAATGGCCGCCATGCCGAGGCCGATTGTGAATGCAAGCAGAAGTGCAGTCATGACGCCCATGACCGGCGGCATGTCAACTGTAAAATATGCCTGGGCCAGTACTTCTTCCGGGTTTTCCATCGTCCGGGCAAATGACCCTTCTTCAAGCATGTGCGGGAACAGGATTGTTGCGGCTGTAAAGGCAAGCAAACCTGCTGTGACTGTTGAACCATACGCGATGCCGGCGGTCATGCCGAGCATTTTTTCCGCACCTTTGCCAAGCTGGCCGATGCCTGGAGCAATGAACCCAATAATGATAAGCGGGATCACAAAACCAAGGAAATTTCCGAACAGGCCGTTGAACGTTGCCAGTCCGCGGATCATCCATTCAGGTGAGATGGAGCCGATTGCAATACCTACTGCGATAGCTACTAGAACTCTGGGTAACAGGCCGAAAGATTTCATGTTGATTTCCCCCTTCTGTGTCACTCGTTGTGTGGACAAGTGCCCGCCTGTATTATACATCGAAAAAATCAATAACTGCCTATATTCCCAATATTCAGTTTAAAAGCGGATGCAAATCCGCCAACTGCTGTTTTTTCGGGGAATTTTCTGCAATCAATTGCGGTTTGGGCTGATTATCTTTATAATATTAAAGTTAACGACGGTAAAGGACGTGTATACAATGAAGGACGCTTCAAACGCCGTTCCGGTTACCGTTAGACTGGTTACGGAAATTACGGAACAGCAGCGGAAAGACGAAAAAATCACAATGGAATCCGACGGCTATCTTCATGAAAAAGCCGGCGGCATCTATTTGACGTATGAAGAAACAATGGAAGGGACCGGTTCGGTCAAAACAATCGTCAAAATGAAAAATGAAGAAGTGACGATACTCCGCTCGGGTGCGGTGTCGATGCGGCAGCAGTTCCGGCAGGGGGAAGAAACGGCCGGGCATTACAACAGCCCGTACGGACCGATGGAAATGATGACAAAAACCCATCATATTGAATCAAACTGGCATGAGCAGCCGGCAGAAGGCAAGCTTAAGCTTTACTATCAATTATCGATGCAGGGTGAGAGGATCGGAATCCATCGCCTTACCATCACATTTCAGGAAAACAAGGAGGGTTCGCAGTCATGAATGTTGTTGAACAGGTGAAAGAGCGTTTGAAAGAAGAAATCAAGCAGGCTGTCCTGAAGGCGAAGCTGGCTGAAGAAGCCGAAATTCCCGAGGTTGTTCTTGAAACGCCGAAGGAAAAAGCGCATGGCGATTTTGCAACAAATATGGCGATGCAGCTTGCACGAATTGCCAAAAAAGCCCCCCGTGCCATTGCAGAAGACATTGTCAGCAACTTTGATAAGTCGAAAGCATCTATCGATAAAGTGGAAATTGCCGGCCCGGGCTTCATCAATTTCCATATGGATAATTCCTATTTGACCGACTTGATCCCGGCGATTTTAAAAGCGGGTGATGCATACGGTGAAACGGATACCGGCAAGGGTGAGAAAATCCAGATCGAGTTCGTTTCCGCCAACCCGACCGGCGACCTGCACCTGGGCCATGCCCGCGGTGCCGCCATTGGCGATTCCCTTTCCAATATCCTTGCCAAAGCGGGTTATGATGTTTCCCGTGAATATTATATCAATGATGCCGGCAACCAGATCCATAATCTGGCCCTGTCTGTTGAGGCCCGTTATTTCCAGGCGCTTGGCCAGGAAAAAAAGATGCCGGAAGACGGCTATCACGGTGAGGATATCATCAATATCGGGAAGGCGCTTGCCGAAGAATACGGCGATAAATTCGTGAACGCGGATGAGAAAGAACGCTATGAATTTTTCCGTGAATACGGCTTGAAATATGAGAATGAAAAACTGAGAAAAGACCTTGAGCAATTCCGCGTCGAATTCGACGTCTGGTTCTCGGAAACGTCTTTATATACTTCCGGGAAAATCGATGAAACGCTTGCCTTTTTGAAGGAAAGAGGCGAACTGTACGAAAAGGACGGCGCAACCTGGTTCGCTTCCACCAAATACGGTGATGACAAAGACCGCGTCCTGATCAAGCAGGACGGAAGCTATACATACCTGCTTCCGGATATCGCTTATCATAAAGACAAACTGAACCGCGGCTTCGAGACACTCATCAACATCTGGGGCGCCGACCATCACGGCTACATTCCGCGCATGAAAGCGGCTATCCAGGCACTCGGCTACGGGCGCGATACGCTTGAAGTGGAAATCATCCAGATGGTGAACCTCTTCCAAAACGGCGAAAAGGTGAAAATGAGCAAGCGTACCGGTAAAGCCGTCACGCTGCGTGAATTGATGGAAGAGGTCGGAATCGATGCCATGCGCTATTTCTTCGCCATGAGAAGCGTCGATTCCCATCTTGACTTTGACATGGACCTGGCCGTTTCGACTTCCAACGAAAACCCGGTCTATTATTCCCAGTATGCGCACGCCCGCCTGTGCAGTGTGCTTCGCCAGGCTGAAGACCGCGGCATCTCCTATGAAGGCGAACTTGATTTGTCATTGCTGAAATCCGAAAAGGAAATCGACCTTCTGAAAAAGCTCGGTGAATTCCCGGAAGCGGTCGCGGAAGCAGCCGAAAAGCGCACCCCGCACCGCATTGCCAACTATGTTTTTGAGCTTGCGGGAGCCCTCCACAGCTTTTACAATGCTGAAAAAGTCGTCAATCCGGATGAGCCGGAACTGAGCAAGGCCCGCCTTGCACTCGTCAAAGCCGTCCAGCAAACTGTGAAAAACGCCCTGACCTTGATCGGCGTTGCGGCTCCTGAGAAAATGTAAACAAAAATAAGTGCAAACAAAAGTGCCGGGCATTGACCTACTGGATGATCTCCAGATAATGCCTGGCACTTCTTTTATGGGGCAAACCTTTACGGAACAAATCAAATTCGAGCTTAATGCCAGGAAGTGGTGCCTGGCACTTCTTTTATGGCAACTTGCCGAGCAGAGAAATGGATGGGCAGGATTTCGGGTGAAAAACGCTGTATTTGTGGCTGTGCCACTTCGTTTTAGTGTTAATCTTCGGATACCGATCAGGCCTGGATGGCGATTCACGCCGTTTGAGATAACATTCACGCCCTAACGGGTAAGTTTCACGCTATAATATGGTGTTTTCACACCAGTGGCCGTTACCGCCCAGATCAGCATTTAGCATTCACGCCATTCAAGCTCTGTTTCACGCCAACCGATCCAATTTTCAAGCGCAAGTCCGGGAGTTATGCGCCAAAAGAGCCTTATTTCACGCCGCAGGGTGCATTTCACGCGGAACGTCCTATGTTTCACGCCGTTCGGGGCAAGTTTCCCGCCAAAACCCGGCCATTTCCCGCGCAATCCCGTTACCAGGCAAACCAAATCCGCACCAAAAGTAAGTTGCCCGCCTTCCCCGACCAACCTGATTTCTGCCACAAATACCGAACATCCATCCCCGCCCCGTCATCCGCAAATCCCATTCACCCACAAAAGGAAGGCCTCAGCAAACTCCATAAATTAGTCAAAAATCATCAAATGAAACGCTTGATGTCTGACCTCTTACCATATAAAATGAAAACGTTGCCAGAAAATGAACTCGTTTCGTTTTTCCAATCAAGTGGAAAACACATACATGTTTTAACGGGAACTATTCCATAATAACGGTAGACATTCGTGGATGGATGTTCCCGGCAATTAACCCTAACCAGAGTAAGGAGAGTCCGCTATGAAAGAAATCTTACTTGCGCTGCTGACAGGCCTGATCGTAGGCTTCATCTTCGCTTTATTCAAACTGCCGATCCCAGCCCCGCCCGCAATTGCAGGTGTAGCAGGGATTGTCGGAATATATATTGGATTCAAGGTGTATCTGTGGATTGCACCGATGATTCAGGCCCTGGGAAAGTAAATGATTTTAACGAGCGGCCACTACGTGGAAATGCACGGCAGCGGTACGCCGGTACTATTCATCCATCCTCCTTTTATGGGAAAAGCGGTTTTCAAATATCAACTTGAATTGCAAAAATACTGCCAGGTGATTTTATATGACCTGCTCGGTCACGGCCAGAGCAGGATGCCTGCAAAACAAGTCACTATCACGAGCCTTGCCGATAACGTGATTGACGTCCTGGATGAACTGGAAATTGAAAAAGCGGTGTTGTGCGGATATTCAAGCGGCGGTTCGATTGCGATGGAAACAGAGCTCCGCCATCCGGACCGTGTCCAGGGAGTGATTTTGTGCGGCGGCTTTTCCGAAGTGTCCACCAGCCTTTTGAGCATGGAATTCACGTGTGGAATTAAGATGGTGAAAGCAGGGCTCATGCATGTCCTTGCTGAAATCCTTGCATTAAGCCATCGGATCACGGAAGAGGACAGGCATGAACTGTATGAATATTGCCTGCTGGCCGACCAGAATACGGTTCACCAGCTGTATGACACCGGCAAAAAATATTGCTGCACCGACCGGCTCCATGAGCTGAAGGCGCCGCTCCAGCTCGTATACGGGGCAAGGGATGTCTATATCCATTCATATATGGACATTTTCATGAAAAAAGTTCCCCATGCCGATCCGATTTTTATCAATAAAGCCCCGCACCAGATCCCGACCAAGCACTACAGGGAGTTCAACCACATCATCCGAAGCTTTGTGGAGGAACTGAACGGGCCAAAAACCATACACTAAACGACAAAGTGCCAGGCATTCCATGCCCGGCACTTATTTTAATTCAACTTCTTTCCAGCAAGATAAAAGCCCATAACATTCCCGCACCCAAATAAACATGTAAACACAGTGCCAGGCATTGACCCACTGGATGACCTCCAAAGAATGCCTGGCACTGCACTAATGCAAATTCGTTAAGTATACACATGGTTCATAAAATAAACTCAGCGCCGCTGATCCGTTTCCAACCTTGGATTTTCTCCATCTCATCCATCAGTTTCAGCAATGCAAGGTCCTTCTGTTTCGCTTCGATCATGACATCAATATCACGGCCGAGTGCCCGGGCCTTTTGTAAAAACGGGCGGATGAAATCAATATCTACATCATCATGATGGCTGCGGAAGCTTTTGTCCGACTTCGGTGAAGACAGGTGGACTTTCGGCTTCAAGCCGGTGCCGTTCCACGTATCAAATATGCGCGGCAGCAGGTCTTCGTACGGCATATCTCCTTTGTTTGCCATATGGTGATGGTAGTCGAACACCATCGGGATACCAAGTTTTTCGCAAACGGCCAGTGTTTCTTCAGTTGTATATGTTTTGTCATCATTTTCCAGCGTCATCCTCCTGAAGACACGGCGGGGCAGCAGGCGGATGTTTTCATAAAAACGTTTCAAGGGCAGATTCCTTGTCCCCATAGGCCCCGCCGATATGGATGTTGATCACAGATTCGCCGGCAATGCCCATCGCATCGAGCATCCTGTAATGGTGGACCATGTCGGTTACGGCATTTTCGGTCACGGTCTGCCGTTTGCCCGTGAACAGGGTGTACTGGCCTGGATGGAAGCTGATCCTGAGGCCGTTCCTTTTTACGAGTTCACCGATTTCCTTGAACAATCCGCTGAAATCGGCAAGATAATCCCATCTCACATCAGGATGAGTTGCAAGCGGCACTATAGCGGAGGAAAGCCGGTAAACTTTGATGCCGGCAGCAATATTGAAATGGAGGGCCCGTCTGGTGTTTTCGAGATTTGAGCGTGTGAGGGCTTTCAATTGTTCGCAGCGGTCGTGCTTGCTCAGCTGCTGATAGCGCTTGAATGTCATCGTTCTTGAAGGGGATGATTCCCAGAGAGACAGGGCAATGGAAACGTAGCCGAACCGGATATGCACATCGATCACCTTTCTTGAAAGAGATTGGAACAAATAAGAAAAAAGCTGCGTCACAGCAGCTTTTTCAATTATGTTTTCACGTTACAATAACTCCGAGATCAAGCTCGCGGTCATTTCTTTTCCTCTATGGAGAAGCGAGCGGCTTTGCAGGCGTTCGATCGTCAGCAAATCGCTGCGCTCCATATCGGCGACGATTTCGGCCCGAACCCTTGAGATGAATGCCGGGTCATGAATGAAGCAATTCATTTCCTGGTTCAAGTACAGGCTTCTTTTATCAAAATTCGCCGTGCCGATATCACAAATTTCTTCATCGATGACCATCACTTTTGTATGGTAGAAGCCCTGGTAAAACTGGTGAATGCGGCAACCCGCTTCAATCAGCGGGAGAAAGTAAGGGAATGCCGCTTCTTTTACAAGCGGGTGGTCAGCCTTCAATGGAACCATGATATTGATCCTGACGCCTCGGCCGGCAGCTTCCAGCAGGCTGGTGAACAGCTGATCTCCCGGAATGAAATACGGGGTGCCGATAAAGATTTCATTTTTTGCGCTGTCGATGAGCCGGCAGAATGCTTCTTCGAGAAGGTTCCCATCGGTAGAGACCAATTGCAGCTTGATCGGTCCTTTTTCGAGAGGAGGAAAATAGCGGGCAGCAGTTCCGGCCTTTTTCCCGGACGCCTTTTCCCAATCTTCAAGGAATTGGCTCTGCAAGTCCTGGACGCCGTCCTGGGTAAGGCGCAAATGGAAATCACGCCACCGGCCGAGCTTCGGATCGAATCCCAGGTATTCTTTTCCGATATTGAAGCCTCCGAGATATCCTGTCTTTCCATCAAAGATCGCAATTTTGCGGTGATTGCGGCGATTAAGCGAATAAAAAAGAAATGGAGGCTGCATCCTCTGGCTGGCAGCAATTTCAACACCGCTTTCGCGGAGCTTCTTCAGCGTTTTCCGGGACATTTTCCAGCAGCCGATCCGGTCAAGAAGCAGCCGGACTTCAACCCCTTCTCCGGCTTTTTCCATCAGCAGCTGGAAAAAGTCCTGGCTGACCGCATCTTCCCGCACAATATAAAAAAGGATGTGAATATGATCGCGTGCGTCCTTTATATCCTGAAACAGCGATTCAAACAGCATATTCCCTTTAGAGAGAAGAAAGGCATTTCCCGAGCGGAACGGAAGCGGGTCCGGTCCCTTTTCCTTCCGGTGGCTCCTGCGGCCCAGTTTGAAATCAATAAAGAGCCAGATGCCGATCAGTATGATAAAAAAAAGTGCTGAAACGATTATTTTCATCGTGCCACCTCGCTTTTCTTCCGTTTAGTATGTACGAAACCCCTTATAAAAAATGTGTCATTTTCCGAAAAAAAAGCAAATAAAATGTACTGACTGAATACTCATTCATTATTGTTTATGTTATACTGTAGTCAGAAAATTGCCTTTAATACTAATTGTTTTAAAAAAGCAGGATTTAAAAAGAAGGAGGGCGAACGTTTAGTTAGTCAGGGGTGTAAGACGTTCAAATGCGGCCGAAAAAGCTGGAACAGCCGGGAAAACAGGGGGAAATGCGGATGGCTTCCCGCCGGGTTTGGACATCCTAAACAGCGCTATTTTTCAGTCAGGAAAGGGGATAGAAGAACATGAATACACTGCTGGTCATCAACTGGGTTGCAACTTTAATTGTAACCGGTTACGCACTTTATTTGTTTGGCTACTTACTTAAAACAAGGTATGACTATATAAAGCTTGGCAAAGAAGAAGAGTTCACAAGCAATGTAAAAGAACGCCTCAATAACATCTGGATCTATGTATTCGGCCAGAAAAAGCTGATGAAGGACAAGAAAAGCGGAACAATCCATGTCATGATGTTCTACGGATTCATCCTCGTCCAATTCGGCGCCCTTGATTTCATCTGGAAGGGGCTTGCGCCGGGTTCGCACCTGCCTCTCGGTCCGCTTTATCCAGGATTTACATTTTTCCAGGAAATCGTCACGCTCGTCATTCTTGTGGCAGTCATCTGGGCGTTTTACCGCCGCTATATCGAAAAGCTTGTCCGCCTGAAACAGAGCTTGAAGGCCGGGCTTGTATACTATTTCATCGGTACGCTGATGATCACCGTCCTGCTTGGAAACGGCATGGAATTCATCTGGCATGGCAATGGGCTTGAATGGTCTGAACCAGTCGCCTCCGGAATTGCGGCGCTCTTCATGTGGATGAGCCCGACAGCAGCCGCTGTGATTTTTTATGTGTCCTGGTGGCTTCACCTGGTGACGCTCCTCGCCTTCCTTGTTTATGTGCCGCAGGGCAAGCACGCCCACTTGATTGCAGCCCCGGTCAATGTCTATATGAGTGCTGACGGCAAGCCGGGCAAGCTGCAGAAAATCAATTTTGAAGATATGGAAGATGAAGAGGATGTCAGCTTTGGGGTCGGAAAGATTGAAGACTTCAGGCAGACGCAGATGATCGACTTTTATGCATGCGTTGAGTGCGGGCGCTGTACAAATATGTGCCCGGCAACAGGCACCGGCAAAATGCTGTCGCCGATGGATATCATCCTTAAATTGCGCGACCACCTAACTGAAAAAGGGGCTGCAGTCACTTCCCAATCACCTTGGGTGCCGCAGTTCGCCTTCAATGATACAAAAGGGAACCAGCTTGCCATGCAGTCGGCATCACAGGGCCAGCAGGAAACAGCCGCGGCAGCGGAAGTGAGCCTGCAGGACATTTACAACACAAACTTGATCGGCGATGTCATCACGGAAGAAGAACTGTGGGCATGCACAACGTGCCGCAACTGTGAAGACCAATGCCCGGTCATGAATGAACATGTCGACAAAATCATCGATTTGCGCCGTTATCTTGTTCTTACTGAAGGGAAAATGGATCCTGAAGCACAGCGTGCAATGATGAATATCGAACGCCAGGGCAACCCGTGGGGTCTGAACCGCAAAGAGCGCGAAAACTGGCGCGACAGCCGTGATGATATTGAAGTGCCGACAGTGAAAGAAATGAAGAAGAGCGGCGAAGAATTCGAATACCTGTTCTGGGTAGGCGCGATGGGTTCTTACGATAACCGCAGCCAAAAAATCGCCCAGTCATTCGTGAAATTGATGAATGAAGCCGGCGTGAAATTCGCGATTCTCGGCAATAAGGAAAAGAACTCCGGCGATACTCCGCGCCGCCTCGGCAACGAATTCCTGTTCCAGGAGCTTGCTGAAAAGAATATCCAGGAATTTGAGAAAAATGAAGTGAAGAAAATCGTCACCACCGACCCGCATGCTTATAATATTTTGAAAAACGAGTATCCTGATTTTGGGTTTGAAGCCGAAGTATATCACCATTCCGAGCTGCTGTATGACCTTGTTCAGGAGGGCCGCTTGAAGCCGAAATATGAAGTGAATGAAACGATCACCTTCCATGACTCCTGTTATCTCGGCCGCTACAACGAAGTGTACGATCCGCCGCGTGAAATCTTGAAAGCCATTCCGGGCGTCAAGCTTGTCGAAATGGATCGCAACCGTGATGAAGGCATGTGCTGCGGTGCCGGCGGCGGCCTGATGTGGATGGAAGAATCCACGTCGAACCGGGTCAATGTCGCCCGTACCGAACAGGCTCTGGACACAAACCCTTCCGTCATCGGAAGCGCGTGCCCGTACTGCATGACAATGCTGAGCGACGGCACAAAAGCGAAAGAAGTGGATGAAGAAGTGAAAACACTCGATATTGCAGAACTGCTTGAATTGTCGATTGTCGGAAAGCCGAATAAAGGCGGCGAAGAAGAAATCGTGCATTAATGGCAGGATAAACGCGAGCGTAATCGAATAGGTATATACAGGGAAGGTGTGCATATATGTGTACACCTCCTTGTTTGGCAGTAATCCGAGCGAGCGTTCAGTCGGATTTTCCAGCCCAAAGCCCGCCAGCTGGAAACGGAAAGCGTTCCATTTTCAGCACCAATTTTGAAAACGTTTACGAAGGGATATCCATCCCTTTTGAATATCTCTACCATGACTATTTTTACAGGGGGAATGAATGTGGGGAAAACTGTGATTCTCGATGGATCAAGAACACCATTCGGAAAATTCGGAGGGAGCCTGAGCAGCCTTCAGGCCGTTGAACTTGGCGGCATCGCCATTAAGGAAGCGCTTACGCGTGCAGGGGTGGCGGCTGAAGACGTCAACGAAGTGATCATGGGCATGGTGCTGCAGGGCGGCCAGGGCCAGATTCCTTCTCGCCAGGCGGCGCACAACGCCGGCATCCCGTGGAATGTCAAAACGGAAACGGTCAACAAAGTGTGCGCATCTGGTTTGCGCAGCGTGACACTCGGTGACCAGATCATCCGGGCCGGTGACGAGGAAGTCATTGTGGCGGGTGGAATGGAGTCGATGAGCAATGCACCGTACTTCATGCCGAAAGCTCGCTGGGGACTCCGCATGGGAGACGGAAAAGTGAAGGACTTGATGGTTCATGACGGTTTGACATGCTCGTTCCAGGGCGTCCACATGGGTACGTATGGAAATGAAATTGCTGCTGAATATGAAATTTCCCGTGAAGATCAGGACAACTGGTCATTCAGGAGCCATGAGCGGGCCGCAAAGGCAATGGATGATGGCAGAATGGGCGAAGAAATTGTTGCTGTTGAAGTGCCGCAGCGCAAGGGCAACCCTGTCACGGTCAGCCAAGATGAATCACCGCGCCGCGACACAACGGTCGAAAAACTCGGCAAGCTGAAGCCGGTATTCCAGAGTGACGGAACGATCACCGCCGGAAATGCACCGGGAGTCAACGACGGAGCGGCAGCTATGGTGCTCATGTCTGAAGAACGGGCGGAAAAAGAAGGCCGGAAGCCGCTGGCGACTGTCCTTGCCCACACAGCGCTTGCTGTCGAAGCGAACCGTTTTCCGGAAACGCCAGGGCTTGTCATTAACGAACTGCTCGAAAAGACAGGCAAAAACCTTGAGGACATCGACCTGTTCGAGATCAACGAAGCATTTGCAGCCGTTGCGCTGACAAGCGGAAAAATCGCCAAAATCGATCCTGAGAAAGTGAATGTAAACGGCGGGGCGGTTGCACTCGGACATCCGATCGGAGCGAGCGGGGCGCGGATCATCCTGACACTTGCTTATGAACTGAAACGCCGCGGGGGCGGAACCGGAATTGCAGCAATCTGCAGCGGCGGCGGCCAGGGTGACGCAGTCATGATTGAAGTAAAGCCTTAACATATACCAGCAGCTGAAGCGAATATTGAAAAAGGGGAGAAGCAGAATGGACATTAAAAAAGTGATGGTAATCGGAGCGGGACAGATGGGTTCCGGCATTGCCCAGGTATGTGCAATGAGCGGATACGAGGTTTTTCTTCATGACCTGAAACAGGATTTCATCGACCGCGGCATGTCAGGAATCAACAAAAACCTGTCCCGCCAGGTCGAAAAAGGACGGATGGCAGAAGAGGACAAAGAAGGGACTTTAAGCAGGCTCACGCAATCCACTGACTTGAACAATGCTTCGAGTGTTGATCTTGTCATTGAAGCTGCAGTTGAAAACATGGATGTGAAAAAGGACATTTTCAAGCAGCTTGATGAAATTGCCCCGGAACATGCAATTCTGGCAACGAACACGTCTTCACTGCCGATCACCGAAATTGCGGCGGCAACAAATCGGCCGGAACAGGTCATCGGCATGCACTTCATGAACCCGGTGCCGGTCATGAAACTGATCGAAGTCATCCGCGGACTGGCGACTTCTGATGAAGTGTACAACACGATCGAGCAAATGTCGAAAGATCTCGGAAAAGTTCCTGTTGAAGTCAATGATTTTCCAGGATTCGTTTCAAACCGCATCCTTTTGCCGATGATCAACGAAGCGATCTATACGCTGCATGAAGGCGTTGCGGATGTCGAAGCGATCGACGAAGTGATGAAGCTGGGCATGAACCACCCGATGGGGCCGCTTACGCTTGCTGATTTTATCGGGCTTGATACGTGCCTGTACATTATGGAAACACTCCACGAAGGCCTTGGTGATGATAAATACCGGCCGTGCCCGCTTCTTCGCAAGTATGTCAACGCCGGCTGGCTTGGCAAGAAGTCCGGCCGCGGTTTTTACAAATATGAGTAATTGAGAGACAGATAGATCGAAAGCAGGGGAAGCAGCTTGATTCGCTTTCCCCCTTCAAAGGAGGGTCATATATGGATTTGCGGTTTACAGAAGAACAGGAAATGATGAGGAAAATGGTCCGTGATTTCGCTCAGAAGGAAATCGCCCCGTTTGTGGAACGGATGGAGGAACATGATGAATTCCCCCGGGAAATCGTGAAAAAAATGGGCGAGCTCGGCTTGATGGGCATTCCGATTCCGGAAAAATACGGCGGCTCTGAAATGGACTTCACCTCTTATATCATCGCGATTAACGAATTATCAAAGGTAAGCGCGACTGTCGGTGTCATCTTATCGGTCCATACATCGGTCGGCACCAATCCGATCCTTTATTTCGGCAATGAAGAACAAAAACAGAAATATATCCCGAAGCTTGCCTCCGGTGAGTATCTTGGCGCTTTTGCGCTCACGGAGCCAAGTGCAGGCTCTGATGCGGGCAGCCTGAAGACGAAAGCGGTCAGGAATGGTGACCATTACGTCATCAACGGTTCGAAAGTGTTCATTACAAACGGCGGGGAAGCGGACACGTACATCGTATTTGCCTCAACCGATCCGGATGCCGGAAGCCGCGGCATTTCAGCATTCATTGTCGAAAAAGATACTCCTGGCCTCGTCATCGGCAAAAAGGAAAAGAAGATGGGTCTGCACGGCTCCAATACACTGCAGCTGTCCTTTGAAGATATGAAGGTGCCGGCTGAAAATCTCCTTGGTGAAGAAGGCCACGGTTTTAAAATCGCAATGGGCAACCTTGACGTCGGCCGCATCGGCATTGCCGCCCAGGCTCTCGGCATCGCGGAATCGGCACTCGAACATGCGGTAGCATATGCGAAAGAACGCCAACAGTTCGGAAAACCGATCGGCAGGCAGCAGGGTGTCGCCTTCAAAATCGCCGATATGGCGACAGAAGTCGAAGCAGCCAGGCTGCTCACCTATCATGCCGCCTATTTGCGGACGGAAGGACTGCCGACTGGAAAGGCAGCGTCCATGGCGAAAATGACAGCCTCCAACACGGCGATGAAGGCAGCAACCGAGGCGATCCAGGTATTCGGCGGCTACGGATACACGGAAGAATACCCGGTCGAGCGCCTGTTCAGGGACGCTAAGGTCACCCAGATTTATGAAGGGACAAACGAGATTCAGCATCATGTGATCAGCAAGTTTTTGATGAAGGATTGAGTGGGTTCGGTTAGAGGTTGGTTTGGTGAGTTGCCGAAATTGGCAGGAAGAGGACTGGGCGTGAGCAGGAGCGGAAGCAGGGCAGCGTTTGGCGTGAAACGGCCGGGTTATGGCGTGAAACGGCGGCTTTGGCGCGAAAATCGGTAGTATCAGCGCGAAACAGACAGCTTTCAGCGTGAAATCCTCGGAGTTTGGCGTGAAACAGGCTCGCTGCGGCGTGAAAATGCGCCGCTCCTGTTCCAAATCATCCATAAAAGCCTCCAAACAGCATCGTATTCCCGCAACCCGGGTAAAAACTGCCTGAAATAGTTTAAAAACTTTTTAAATTTAAAAATCGCATGCCGGTAATCAAATTTTCCGTGATGTTGCTGATTTCCTGTGCAGGCAGCCCCATGAATCGGACGGTACCCAACATCCGAAGCACCTGACAATTTAAAAATCAACCATTCAAAGAATGCCGGCGCCGAGTTCAGGACTGCAGCACAATATTAAATAGATTCCCAGAGGAGGAAATATTGTGAATTTCAAACTATCAGAAGAACATGAAATGCTCCGTAAAATGATCCGTGATTTTGCTAAAAATGAGGTCGCTCCGACTGCGGCTGAACGCGATGAAGAAGAACGTTTCGATAAAAAGATTTTCGATCAAATGGCTGAACTGGGCATCACGGGAATTCCATGGCCGGAAGAATACGGCGGGATCGGCAACGATTATCTCGGTTATGTCATTGCAGTTGAAGAACTGTCCCGTGTCTGCGCATCAACTGGCGTAACACTTTCTGCTCATGTTTCGCTGGCAGGGTGGCCGCTGTTCAAGTTCGGAACGGAAGAGCAGAAACAAAAGTACTTAACTGCGCTCGCCGCCGGGGAAAAAATCGGTGCTTACGGCCTGACCGAGCCGGGATCCGGGTCTGATGCAGGCAATATGAAAACAACGGCGAAACGTGACGGGGACCATTATGTGCTGAACGGTTCCAAAATCTTCATTACAAACGGCGGCTATGCAGATATTTATATTGTATTCGCCCTTACCGATCCGGAGAAGAAGCAAAAAGGCGCAACCGCGTTCATCGTGGAAAAAGATTTCCCGGGCTTCTCCGTCGGCAAAAAAGAAAAGAAACTGGGAATCCGTTCGTCACCGACAACTGAAATCATTTTCGAGGATTGCCGCGTGCCGGTTGAAAACCGCCTCGGTGAAGAAGGCGACGGCTTCAAAATCGCGATGAAGACTTTAGATGGCGGCCGCAACGGCATTGCAGCCCAGGCAGTCGGCATTGCCCAGGGAGCGCTTGATGCTGCTGTTGAATATGCAAAAGAACGCGAACAATTCGGCAAACCGATCGGCCTGCAGCAAGGCGTCGGCTTCAAGCTCGCTGATATGGCGACACAGATCGAAGCGGCCCGCCTTTTGACCTACCAGGCGGCATGGCGCGAATCCGAAGGACTGCCGTACGGGAAAGAATCGGCGATGTCCAAACTGTATGCAGGCGATATCGCCATGCAGGTCACAACCGAAGCGGTCCAGGTATTCGGCGGCTACGGCTATACGAAAGACTATCCGGTTGAACGCTACATGCGCGACGCGAAAATCACCCAGATTTACGAAGGCACAAACGAAATCCAGCGCCTTGTCATCTCCCGCATGCTGCTGACTGAATAGGACTTTTGACTTATGATTGCCTGGCAATTGCGAGGCAATTGCCAGGCAATCGAACGGCAATGCAACAGGCAATGCAACAAAGTGAATCAACAAGGAGGAAACAAATGATGCACCCCCTCGCCGAACGGATACAAAAAGGAGAAGAACGGGCGCTGGCACGGGCGATCACATATGTTGAGGATGATCATCCGGAGAAGCTGGCTTTATTGAAGGACATTCATTCGCTGACAGGCAATGCCCATTATATTGGGCTGACCGGATCGCCGGGGGCGGGAAAAAGTTCGCTTGTGAACCGGCTGATCTCCCATCTTCGGTCGCTCAACCTGACAGTGGGCATCGTGGCGGTCGATCCGACGAGTCCTTTCAGCGGGGGAGCGCTTCTTGGCGACCGAGTGCGGATGGCGGAACATTTCACCGACCCGGGGGTGTTCATCCGCAGTATGGGGACGCGGGGAAGCCTTGGCGGACTGTCGAGAACAACAAAAGAAACAGTCCGGCTGATGGATGCATTCGGATTCGATGTCATTTTAATTGAGACGGTGGGAGTCGGCCAATCCGAACTCGACATCATGAAAATCGCCGATACGACAGCAGTCGTACTGACACCTGGAAGCGGTGACGCCGTTCAGGTATTCAAAGCGGGAATCATGGAAATCGCCGACTTGTTTGTCATCAATAAGTCAGATATGCCCGGTGTTCCAAAGCTTATGTCCGAAATTGAAAGCTTGCTTGATTTGATGAATACATCAGGAAAAAAATGGAACCCGCCGATCGTCAAAACGGTTGCTGCCCGTAACGAAGGCCTGCCGGAATTATGGGAAACGATTGAGCGGCACAGAACGTTTTTGAGAGAATCGGGTGAAGGCGATCGGCGCCGGGCGCATCACCTTGAAGAAGAAGTGTATGAAGTCGCACATTACGAAATCATGCGCCGGCTCATTGAATCGGAAAAAAACACCGGCCCCAAGTGGCTGGAAAATCTGCGCACCGGCCAATCAGACCCATATTCCATCGCCCGGGAAATTGCGGGCAAGTGGATAAATCGGCTGGAAGAGAGGGATGGGGATGAGAAAACAACAGGTACCAAGTAACGTAAAGGATGAAAAGAAGGTCCAGCTGCGGAGAGACCAGATGATCAAAGGGGCGGTTACGTTATTCAAGGAAAAAGGATTCCACAGGACGACAACGCGGGAAATCGCTGCTGCTGCGGGCTTCAGTGTCGGGACGCTCTATGAATATATCCGTAAAAAGGAAGACGTCCTGTATCTCGTTTGCGACAGTATTTACGATCATGTCCAGGAGCGGATGCGCCAGGCGATCACACAGGAAGAAGGAAACCTTGCCGATTTGAAAAAAGCGATCGCCGCTTATTTTCTAGTAATGGATGAAATGCAGGATGAAGTGCTGGTGATGTATCAGGAAGCAAAATCCCTCACAAAAGACGCCCTCCCATACGTACTCAAAAAGGAACTGGAAATGGTTGAACTGATTGAAGACGTCATTCGCAGTTGTGTGAGAAATGGAGATATCGAGTTGACGGAATCCGGAATCCGGCTCGGAGCCCACAATATTTTTGTCCAGGGACAGATGTGGGGGTTTCGCCGCTGGATACTGCAAAAACAGTACACGCTGGAAGAGTATACGGAACTGCAGACAAACCTGCTGTTCAACGGCTTCCTCTATCAGAAAGGGAAGAGTGAGGCACTGAATAACATGCAATTGTCATTTGGAAGAAAAGCTGAATAATAACAAAGGGGAGATGAGCGGATGTCTCAAACGGAAATTTATCGTCCGAAACACCATGTTCGGTTTGTAACCGCTGCAAGTTTGTTCGACGGCCATGATGCTTCGATTAACATTATGCGCCGCATTCTTCAGACCAATGGGGTTGAAATCATTCACCTCGGCCACAATCGCTCTGTCGAAGAAATTGTCAACGCTGCCATTCAGGAGGATGTCCAGGGTATTGCGATCACTTCCTACCAGGGCGGGCATGTTGAATTTTTTAAATACATGTATGACTTGCTGCAGGAAAAAGGGGCGTCGCATATCCGCATTTACGGAGGCGGCGGCGGTGTCATTATTCCGCGGGAAATAAAGGAACTGCACGATTACGGCATCTCCCGCATCTTTTCACCTGAAGACGGCCGCGAGATGGGCCTGCAGGGCATGATCAACCTGATGGTAGAAGAATGCGACTTTCCGACCGTAACAGGCGTGACCGATGAACTGGCCGGCGTGGCAAAAGGCGATGCCCAGTCAATTGCGCGTGTCATCACCCTTGCGGAAAACCAGCTGTCCGCCAATAAGGAAACGGCTGCGGCTACGGCTGAAGCCGCTGATTTGTCCGTGCTGGAAAATATGACCCGTGATATTCCGATACTCGGAATAACCGGAACAGGCGGGGCAGGGAAAAGCTCGCTCACCGACGAACTGGTGCGCCGGTTCCTGAATGAACTGCCCGATAAAAAAATCGCCATTCTTTCTGTCGATCCTACGAAACAAAAAACCGGCGGAGCGCTCCTGGGTGACCGTATCCGAATGAATGCGATTTTTTCGCCGAACGTTTATATGCGCAGCCTCGCGACTCGAGGATCCAAAACCGAATTGTCCGCAGCCATCAAAGAAGCGATCCAGGTTGTCAAAGCGGCCGATTTCGATATGATCATCGTCGAAACGAGCGGAATCGGCCAGGGTGATGCTGAAATTGCAGAAATCAGCGATGTGTCCATGTATGTGATGACGAGCGAATTCGGGGCCCCATCCCAGCTTGAGAAAATCGACATGATTGATTTCGCTGATCTAATCGTCATCAATAAATACGAGCGTAAAGGTTCCGAAGATGCGTTGAAACAGGTGCAAAAACAGTACCAGCGCAGCCATATGCTGTTTGACCGCGACCTTTCCGACATGCCGGTATACGGCACAATCGCAAGCCAATTCAATGATCCGGGGACAAACACGCTGTTCTCCGTCCTTGTAGAAGCCGTCAATCAAAAATGCGGAACGGATTGGACAACAGCGCTTGCACGAACCGATAAAGTGGAAAAGCAAAATTTAATCATATCACCGAACCGCCGTTACTACCTGCGGGAAATTGCGGAAACGGTGCGCGATTACCACCGCCATACCGATCATCAGGTGAAAGTCGCACGCAGGCTTTACCAGGTTGAGGGGACACTTGAAGCGCTGAAGGCGAAAGAGCAAAATGCCGAAGTGGTCCGGTCGCTTGAAACCCTGCGTGACGGCATTGAAAGCGAACTGACCAATGAGTCGAAACTGATTTTGGAAAACTGGCCTGAACTGAAAGAAAAATACAGCGGTGATGAATTTGTCGTTAAAATCCGCGATAAAGAAATCCGGACCGAACTGAATACCAAGACGTTATCAGGGATCTCCATCCCGAAAGTGGCTCTGCCGAAATACGAAGACTACGGTGAAATCCTGCGCTGGGTGTACAAAGAAAACGTCCCGGGATCCTTTCCATATACTGGCGGCGTATTCCCGTTCAAGCGTAAAGGCGAGGACCCGAAACGCCAATTTGCCGGAGAAGGAACACCGGAACGGACCAACCGCCGTTTCCATTACCTTTCTAAGGATGATGAAGCAAAACGGCTCAGCACCGCGTTTGATTCCGTCACTCTTTACGGGCAGGATCCGGACCCGCGCCCGGACATCTACGGGAAAGTCGGGGAAAGCGGTGTCAGCATCTGCACGCTTGAAGATATGAAAAAGCTCTATGACGGGTTCGATCTGATTGCCCCGACAACGTCTGTTTCGATGACGATCAACGGGCCGGCGCCGATCATTCTCGCCATGTTCATGAACACGGCGATCAGCCAGCAGCTTGAACGGTTTGAAGAGGAAAACGGGCGCAAGCCGGATGAAGCGGAAGCGGAGGAAATCAGGGAGAAGACATTACAGACGGTCCGCGGAACTGTCCAGGCCGACATTTTAAAAGAGGACCAGGGCCAGAACACGTGCATTTTCTCGACTGAATTCGCATTAAGGATGATGGGCGATATCCAGGAGTACTTTATCGACCATAAAGTCCGCAACTACTATTCTGTGTCGATTTCCGGCTATCATATCGCTGAAGCGGGTGCGAACCCGATTTCACAGCTTGCATTCACACTTGCAAACGGATTCACGTATATCGAGTACTACTTGAGCCGCGGCATGGATATCAACGACTTTGCACCGAATCTATCCTTCTTCTTCTCAAACGGGTTGGATGCCGAATACACCGTGATAGGAAGGGTGGCGCGCCGCATCTGGTCGACGGTGCTGCGTGACAAGTATGGTGCGAATGAACGGAGCCAGAAGCTGAAATACCATACGCAAACATCCGGGCGCTCCCTGCATGCCCAGGAAATCGACTTCAATGATATCCGGACGACATTGCAGGCTCTGATGGCGCTGCAGGATAACTGTAACTCGCTTCATACGAATGCATACGACGAAGCCATCACAACGCCGACCGAAGAATCGGTCCGCCGCGCAATGGCGATCCAGCTCATCATCACAAAGGAGCATGGCCTTTCCAAAAACGAAAACCCGCTGCAAGGTTCATTCGTCATCGATGAGCTTACCGACCTTGTTGAAGAAGCGGTACTGCAGGAGTTCGAACGGATCAACGACCGCGGCGGCGTGCTCGGCGCCATGGAAACCCAATACCAGCGCGGCAAGATCCAGGAAGAATCAATGCTCTATGAAATGAAAAAACATACCGGCGAACTGCCGATCATCGGTGTCAACACCTATCGCAACCCGAACCCGCCTTCAGAAGAAGAAATGAACACAATTCAGCTGGCACGGGCATCGAAGGAAGAAAAAGAGCAGCAAATCGAAAACCTGAATGCGTTCAAAGAGCGAAATGAAAGTGAAACGGAAGAAGCACTGAAACGCCTTAAAGAAACAGCTGTAACAGGCGGCAACATTTTCGCGGAACTGATGGAATGCGTGAAAGTGGCCAGTCTCGGACAGATCACACATGCCCTATACGAAGTCGGCGGGCAGTACCGGCGCAACATGTAAGACAGGGAAGGGAAATGCGTTTTCTGCGCATTTTCCTCTTTTTTTAAAAGGCTTCCATGATTTTATAGTGACATCCATAAAATATTTATTTTCCGGCGGGCATTCATTTGCCTTTCATTTATGAGGCTGGTAACTTATAATCTTGTTCAGAAGCACTAACGCAGACAAATCTGCTTAAGTCACCGCTGTGAATATGGACAAATTAAAAAAGTTACGGTGAATAGTAGCATATTCTTACCATATTTGTTTATAATGAATGGTACGATTTTTATAAGGGCGCCTGTTTTACAGCAGGTAAATCTGGCAATAATATATAGCAGTCTATTTTTCGTATGTGAACAAGGACGCGAAAACGGCCGGCAGCTGGACGGGCTGCAGGGGCACCGTGTATAACGGGCCTGCACCACGCGGAAGCCGGGCTTTTTGAGTACCTGTCATGATAAAACCGTTTGCAAGGGAGTGGCTGAGATGGCATTGAGTCAATATAAGGACTATGAAGTTGAAGAAATGTCCATGATCGAAATTGCAGTGGAAATCCTGACCGAAGAACGTCAGTCGTATGATTTTCAGGATCTTGTGCTGAAAATTGCCGATGTAAAAGGAATGACAAGGCAGGAAGTGGAGCAGCGCATCGCCCAGTTCTACACAGACATGAATCTCGACGGCCGGTTTGTCAGCCTGGGTGATAATCACTGGGGTCTGAGCCGCTGGTATCCGTATGATTCGGATGAGGACGATTTGAACGCAACGGTCAAGCCGAAGCGGAAAAAGAAAAAGCGTGCCCTTTACGATGATTACGAAGAAGGTTTCGATGATGAAGCGGAAGAAGACGTCGAATCATTTGACGATGATGATGACGACATTCTTGAAGAGGATGAAGACCTGGCTTTTGACGATGATGATGACGAAGAAGAGGTTGACGAAGAACTGATCGAGGAAGATGAGTACGATCTTGACGATCTTGATGAAGACGAGTAAACAACTTGACATTAAATGTCGAACCGGATAAAATTCTATTTGGGCTCTAAAAATGATCGTGTACTGATATAAAACAAAAGCGCTCCCCCTTTGGAAATGAAGGCGGAGCGCTTTTGTTTTTTTATTTTGCTGCTTTGTTAAATGACAGTGTTGATTGGAAAAACGGACATCAAAACTGTGAAGTGACCGCAGAAAAATCACCGGCTTTGATGTGCTTTTTATCAACATTACGCTTTAACAGAGTCATTTTATAATAAAGTCATCAGATGCAAGACCCCCTGAGGAAAAGGGAAAGAACATCACGTCTTTTACAGCATCTCTTTTACTTTTTGTCTCTGTTAAACGCTAGTGTTGATTTCCGTTGCAGGTACTCGCTTTCCGCGGGGCGGGCGGTGAGCCTCCTCATCGCTATAGCTCTTGCGGGGTCTCACCTGTCCCGCTAGTCCCGCTGGAGTCTCGCACCTTCCACTCCAATCAACTAGTATAAAAAATCAACATTGAGCTTTAACACAGTCTACTTTTTAATGAATTGGTAAAAATAATATAGAATCTTGAGGGGGAAGTGCAAATATGACAGCAAAGTATATTTTCGTAACCGGCGGTGTCGTTTCATCGCTTGGAAAAGGAATCACTGCAGCGTCACTCGGCCGCCTGCTGAAAAACCGCGGTTTGAATGTGACTATCCAGAAATTCGACCCGTATATCAATGTGGACCCGGGGACAATGAGCCCGTATCAGCATGGTGAAGTTTTCGTTACAGATGATGGTGCTGAAACTGACCTTGACCTTGGCCACTATGAACGCTTCATCGACATCAACCTCAGCCAGAACAGCAACGTGACAACCGGTAAAATTTACAGTACGGTACTGAAAAAGGAACGCCGCGGCGACTATCTCGGCGGCACAGTGCAGGTTATCCCGCACATCACGAATGAAATCAAAGAACGTGTTTTCCGTGCCGGCCGGGAAACGAATGCAGATGTTGTCATTACTGAAATCGGCGGTACTGTAGGGGATATCGAATCCCTGCCGTTTTTGGAAGCGATCCGTCAGATCAAAAGTGATGTCGGTGTAGATAATGTCATGTACATCCATACGACCCTTGTGCCTTACATCAAAGCTGCAGGGGAAATGAAGACAAAGCCTACCCAGCACAGCGTAAAGGAACTGCGCAGCCTTGGCATTCAGCCAAACGTCATCGTTGTGCGCTCGGAAATGCCGCTCACGCAGGATATGAAAGATAAAATTGCGCTGTTCTGTGACATCAATTCCAAATCTGTCATTGAAGCACTCGATGCTGATACGTTATACCAGGTGCCGCTCGCATTACAGGAGCAGCATTTCGACCAGATCGTCTGCGACCATCTGAAACTGACATGCAATGAAGCGGAAATGACCGAGTGGAAAGCGCTCGTTGAAAAAGTGACAAACCTTTCAAAGGTGACGAATATCGCGCTTGTCGGAAAATACGTGGAATTGCAAGATGCTTATTTATCTGTCGTGGAATCGCTTCGCCATGCCGGTTATGCCTTTGATTCTGATATCCAGATCAAATGGGTGAATGCTGAAGAAGTCACACCGGAAAATGTAGAAGAACTGATCGGTGATGTGGACGGCATCCTCGTACCAGGCGGATTCGGCGACCGCGGAATTGAAGGGAAAATCGAAACGATCCGTTTTGCCCGTGAGAAGAAGGTTCCGTTCTTCGGCATCTGCCTGGGAATGCAGCTTGCATCAGTGGAATTTGCCCGCAATGTCCTTGGACTTGAAGGCGCCCACTCTTCAGAAATCAATCCGGAAACGGGATACCCGGTTATTGACTTGCTTCCTGAGCAAAAGGATATCGAAGACCTTGGCGGCACGCTTCGCCTCGGACTGTATCCGGCTAAACTGAAAGAAGAAACGAATGCGTATACGGCTTATCAGGACGAAATCGTTTACGAGCGCCATCGCCACCGTTATGAATTCAACAATGAATACCGCCAGCAAATGGAAACTGCCGGCTTCGTATTCTCAGGTACAAGCCCGGACGGCCGCCTTGTGGAAATCGTCGAAGTGAAAGACCATCCATGGTTCCTCGCTTCCCAATTCCACCCGGAATTCCGTTCACGTCCGACCCGCCCGCAGCCGCTCTTCCGCGACTTCATCGGCGCGTCTCTGAAATACAGGGAAAATCAGTAATCTGTTTAAAGAAAACTCGCCAGTGCCGGCGAATTATCAAGACAAAGGCGCAGCTGCCCTTAGTTAGCTGCTGAATCCAAATACGTCGTCTTTGCTGGTCCTGTATGGAAATAAAAACCCGAACAAGCTGGAATGAGCTTTTTCGGGTTTTTTGTTGCTTTAAGATTGTGGTTTAGACAGTTTCCGGATTTTCATGAGGTATGTTAATGTCTTATTAAGCAAAAGTAAGAATGCCAAAATCAGAGACGGACCGGCAGATAAATTTCCACCTCTTCTCCTTTTTCCATTTGATGATAGGTTTCAACTATATAGGATTCCAAATCTCTTTGATACCCCTGTTTTTTAGCCCACTTCAATAACTGGGCATGAAGGTTTCCGATATTGGATACTTTCCCTCTGGTGGTCACATAACTTTGTGCAGTTTCAATAAAACTCATTCCTGGAGGAACGTCATTTAATGGGTCATTAACAATTAATCCTGCATAATAGTGGCCCTCTAGATGGTTTAAATCCTTTTTGGGCTGAAAGAAAGCGATCTCTGTTTCAGAATGGTTATGAATTTCGTTTGACCGAAGTAAAAGCTGCTGTGCAAGAACAGGAACTTCAGTGCCAAATTTGCAAATGCCCCAGTTCCTTTTAAGCACACTGCTTTAAAGCCTTTCTTTACTTGCTTAAATTCCATCCAGTACCTCCATTGATTTTCTTGAATTCTCTAATTCACTTTCAGTTTTGGCTCTGTTAAACGCTAGTGTTGATTTCCGTTGAAGGTACTCGCTTTCACCCAAGGGCACAAGTGCGACATCTGTTCCTGCTTCCCTCCGGTCGCACTCACAGTGTCTTCTTTGCCGCGGGGCGGGCGGTGAGCCTCCTCGTCGCTCCGCTCCTGTGGGGTCTCACCTGTCCCGCTAGTCCCGCAGGAGTCTCGCACCTTCCACTCCAATAAATCAACATTGAGCTTTAACACAGCCTCAGTTTTAAAAAATCCTCTAAACAAATAGACGTTCTGCTTCAGGATATGGGCTTAGTCGTACTCCTCCATAATCTCCAGCACACTGAAATACAGGCCGTAATAAGCAAACAGCGCAGCAATGCCTGAAGGAAGCCCGATACGCTCGCCGTCATCCTGCGGAAGCAGTGCTCTCACACATTTTGTATCAATATGGAAGTCCGTTTCTTCGTGCAGGCCGGGCCCGTCACTCTCCCTGACTGCGGATATGCCGACAGCGACAGCACCTGCTTCTGCGGCCTTTTTGGCAATATCCACAACTTTTTCATCATCCGAAAAGCGGGTGGCCAGGATGATCCGGTCGACGGGAGTCAACGAGGCCATCGTTCCGTGTTTGTCAATAAGCGGCCGCGCTTCCGGAAAGCGCTCGGGCCCACTCAAAGCCTGTCCTTCAATAGCCTTCATTTCATCGGCACCGTATATGTATACATTTCCGTCACCGACAAGGGCCTGGCTGACAGCACGTGCCCCGTCTTCAATCGCCATTTCCTCTTCTTCCCCGATTTTTTTGAAAATACCGGACAGCTGTGTGGCAAATATTTTAAGCATATATGTCGCCCTCCCTGGAAAAAGGTGATGCTCTGACATCTATCTTACAGGTTCGGCGTGCCGAACGCCAAAGTGTTTGAATTTCAAGGGGAAATGCACGTTAAAAAATGGTTTTGTTAGACCGGGATGACGGATAGTGGCTCCGGACATTTAATTTCGCGCAGAGTTGTGGCTGTTTCACCCTAAACGACATATTTTTCACGCTGTTGGACCCTGTTTTCACGCCGAACTCTGCGAGCTATTACAGCCGGGGCCGGGTTTCGCGCCACAATCTCGAACTTTCACGCCAACCCATTCACATTTCACGCGCTAACCCAGCCTATTCACGCCAAATCTCTGGCTATTCACGCCAGAGCACTTGTTTCACGCCGAACTCGTTGTACCATTCCGGCAACATTACGCCTGCAACCTCGAGTTGCTCGCCAATCATCATCATACATAGTCTGGAAGACAACCGGCCAGAATCACCTTTAATATAAAGAGACCAGACAATTCAACAGAGTCCATCGCACCACAGCGCAAGCGGAACGCTTCAAACGAACCCGCCCCTCACCTCAAACAGTTCCAAAAACCAGAATTTTGCCGAAAAATAAATATTCCTGATGGAAACTGGTGAAATGTTTTATGTAAAGTCGGCAGGAAAACCGAAGTAATTGAAAGAATACATTGGAAGTTAATGTTTTTTATACATAATCTCAGTAATTTATCAATCCCGTAAAGTGAGGTGATTTATATGGGTGAAAAAATTCTGATTGTCGATGACCAGTACGGCATCCGAATTCTGCTCAATGAAGTTTTCCAAAAAGAGGGCTACGAGACTTTCCAGGCTGCCAATGGCGTCCAGGCACTTTCCATCTTGGAAAATGAAAAGCCGGACCTTGTCCTGCTTGACATGAAGATTCCGGGGATGGACGGGATTGAGATTTTGAAGCGGATGAAAGAAAAGGATGACTCAACAAGGGTTATGATCATGACGGCCTATGGTGAACTGGATATGATCGAGGAAGCGAAAAACCTTGGTGCCCTAACTCATTTCGCCAAGCCTTTTGACATTGACGAAATCAGGCAGTCTGTCAGGGAGATTCTTGCCTCCAGTTAGGCAGACCGGTCAAACACTCTGTAGTTCAGGTTGAAATTTTCCGATTTTATCATCTTCAGGACGACATTTCCATACGTTCAACCCATAAAAAAGCCGGCCCTGCAGCAGAAGCCGGCCTTTTCATATGCTCATAAAAATGTTAATAATTTGTTCATAATTAACGAAAGATTGATTCAGCGATGTTGTTAACGTTTACACGCCGAACCCCGTCAGAAAGCCTGTATTGCCCTCCTTGAAACGTATTGGTATGCTAGAGGAGAAAACTTAGCATGTTCTTCCCGCCGCTGCAAAACACTGTCATTATCCACGAAGGTGTGTATGTTCAGTTTACAGTGGGTAAATCATAAAGACATGTGATATTTTTAAGGAGGATACAAGAATGCCTTTAGTTTCTATGACAGAAATGCTAAATAAAGCCAAAGAAGAAGGTTATGCTGTAGGACAGTTTAACCTGAACAATCTTGAGTTCACACAGGCGATCCTGCAGGCTGCCCAGGAAGAAAAGTCTCCGGTCATCCTTGGTGTTTCTGAAGGAGCTGCCCGTTACATGGGTGGATTCAAATTGGTTGTGAAAATGGTCGAAGCATTGATGGAAGAATATAAAGTGACCGTTCCGGTCGCCATTCACCTTGACCATGGCTCCAGCTTTGAAAAGTGCGCCCTGGCAATCCAGGCCGGATTCACTTCCGTTATGATTGACGGCTCCCACTTCCCGCTTGATGAAAACATCGCTCTTACAAAAAAAGTGGTTGAGCTTGCACATATCCACGGCGTATCGGTTGAAGCTGAACTTGGCCGCATCGGCGGACAGGAAGACGATCTAATCGTGGATGATGCTGAAGCGGCATATGCGGTTCCGGCAGAGTGCGACCGTCTTGTTGAAGAAACGAAAGTTGACTGCTTTGCTCCGGCACTTGGTTCTGTTCACGGCCCGTACAAAGGCGAACCGAACCTTGGCTTCGACCGCATGGAAGAAGTTAGCAAGCTGACAGGTATACCGCTCGTACTTCACGGCGGCACAGGAATTCCTACAAAAGATATCGAGAGAGCGATTTCCCTTGGCACAGCCAAGATCAATGTGAATACGGAGAACCAGATTTCTTCCGCTAAGCGTGTACGTGAGGTTCTTGCAGAACAGCCTGAACAATATGATCCGCGTAAATATCTTGGACCTGCACGCGATGCCATCAAAGAAACAGTCATCGGCAAAATGCGTGAATTCGGTTCTTCCAATAAAGCATAACAATTGCAGAATAAAGCGAAACCGTCTACTGGTAAGGCGGTTTCCTTTTTCTTAATAGTTTTTTAACTATTCATACCATAGATATCTGGAGGGATGAGGAATGAAGTTTTTTATCGACACTGCAAACCTTGATGAGATCAGGGAAGCGAATTCGCTTGGCTTGCTGGCGGGAGTTACAACCAACCCATCGCTTGTCGCAAAAGAAAAAGATGTGACCTTCGAGGAACGGCTTAAGGAAATAACTGATGAAGTATCAGGCTCCGTCAGCGCTGAAGTCATCGCCACTGATGCTGAAGGAATGATTGAAGAAGGAACAAAGCTTGCCGAAATCGCACCGAATATCACAATCAAGGTGCCGATGACGCCTGACGGCCTGAAGGCTGTTAAAAAATTCTCCGAACAAAACATAAAAACGAATGTGACGCTTGTCTTTTCTGCCAACCAGGCATTGATGGCTGCGCGTGCCGGTGCGACCTATGTGTCCCCGTTCCTTGGACGGCTTGATGATATCGGACATGACGGCATGGCGCTGATCGCCCAGATCGCTGAAATTTTTGCCATCCATGATATTGACACCCAGATTATCGCGGCCTCGATCAGACACCCAATGCACGTGACTGAAGCTGCCCTGAACGGCGCCGACATTGCAACAGTGCCGTCGAAGGTCATCACGCAAATGTTCAAGCACCCGCTCACCGAGCAGGGCATCGAGAAATTCCTTGCTGACTGGAATAACCGTTAAAAAAGCGCTTTCGGTTACGGAATCTAATAGTAAAGAAGATACTAATGGGCAGTTCAATTCAGTATGGGTTGGACTGCTTTTTTAATTGCGGAAGCAGCGGGACAGCTGAGGCCCCGCAAGAGCAGCGATAAGGAGGCTCAGCGCCCGGCCTCCGGAAAGCGAGCCCCTGGAGCGGAAATCAACTCCCCATATCAAGATACAATACCCAGGTTTCGTCTTGAAGTCTTTCATCGTATTCTGGAAATCCCAGCCTCTTCAGCCAGGGCAGCAAGCAAGATAAATGGTTCGTCTGCTGGTAACCAAGTTTTGACTATGGACTATTTTTTTCACAGTCAATCCTTGCCTCATGACCACATTTTTCCTCTTTCCATGCTAAAAGTTCCAGCCGCAAAGTTTTTTACAAAGGCAAAATGGGAAAAAGAATGGATAAGGGCCATGTTTTTCCACAGCGGCAATTATTTGTTGATGAAGGAAGTGAGGTTGTCCCTCAAAAGTGGAAAATAATGCACATGAAAACGTAAAATTCGTGTAAACTAGTAGGTAATAGATTAAGTTCAAGCAGGCTATGTGAAAGCTGTAAAGCATAGGATCCGCGGGGCGGAAGAGACCTCACGGCGCTTCTGCTGTGCAGCCGGCCCGTTGGATGGAAGATTCATCATTTCAACTGTTTTTAGTACATACGGGAGCGTTGCGTGCTGCTTCCGAAAGCTTTAATAATGGAGATTAACTTCATCAAAGCAAGTACTGGAAGGGAGACCAAGATGGAAAAGCTTAAAATTGAAGGCGGACGAACACTGACCGGAAAAATTAAAGTCAGCGGAGCGAAAAACAGTGCCGTAGCCTTGATACCGGCTGCAATTCTCGCAGAATCACCGGTAACAATAGAAGGGCTTCCAAACATATCGGATGTTCACATCCTGAGCTCGCTGCTCGAGGAAATCGGCGGCAAGGTGAATGTCGATCATAATGAAATCAGTGTAGACCCGTCGAACATGGTGGCAATGCCGCTTCCGAACGGAAAAGTAAAAAAACTGCGTGCTTCTTATTACTTGATGGGTGCGATGCTCGGACGGTTCAAGAAAGCGGTTATCGGCCTTCCGGGCGGATGCCACCTTGGACCGCGGCCGATCGACCAGCATATCAAAGGGTTTGAAGCGCTTGGCGCCCAGGTGACAAATGAGCAGGGGGCAGTCTATCTGCGTGCTGAAGAGCTTCACGGCGCCCGCATTTACCTGGATGTCGTCAGCGTCGGTGCGACCATTAATATCATGCTGGCCGCTGTACGTGCAAAAGGGCAGACGACAATCGAAAATGCTGCCAAAGAACCGGAAATTATCGACGTGGCGACATTGCTGACAAGCATGGGGGCAAAGATCAAAGGTGCCGGAACAGATGTCATCCGCATCCAGGGTGTCGACCAGCTCCACGGCTGCCAGCATACAATCATCCCGGATCGGATTGAAGCAGGCACATTCATGATCATGGCGGCGGCTGCCGGGCAGGATGTCGTTGTTGACAACATCATCCCGCAGCACCTCGAATCCCTGACCGCAAAGTTGCGTGAAATGGGTGTCAAAATCCAAACGAGTGATGAACAGGCGCTCATCTCGAGATCTGACTACCTGAAAACGGTAGATATTAAAACGCTTGTCTATCCGGGATTTGCGACCGATCTCCAGCAGCCTTTCACAGCCCTGCTCACATCCGCTTCAGGGACAGGCATTGTGACGGATACAATTTACGGCGCCCGGTTCAAGCATATTGATGAACTGCGGCGCATGAACGCTAACATTAAAGTAGAGGGAAATGCCGCAATCGTGAATGGCCCTGTCCAGCTGCAGGGGGCGAAAGTGAAAGCGAGCGATTTGCGGGCAGGTGCCGCCCTTGTTGTAGCCGGATTGATGGCAGACGGCATTACGGAAGTCACCGGCCTGGAGCATATTGACAGAGGCTATGAAAATCTGGTTGAAAAGCTCAAAGGCATTGGTGCTGAAATCTGGCGTGAAAAGATGACCGAAAAGGAAATTGAGCAGCTGCAGAGCTCTTAAGGGTTGCATTATTTCCCGAAAAGGATTACCGTTAAATTTGTAAGATTCTCGCTGTTAGAAAGGGGAACGGCCTGACGCACAGCCCGGCATTTAAGGAGTTTCCCTTTGTTTTTGCAGGCAAAGCAAACGCATACAAAACGTTTTGAATATCAATTCAAGTATAGGAGCCGGGGGAGGAACAACAATGGAAAGAAGTCTGTCAATGGAATTGGTCCGTGTAACGGAGGCGGCTGCGCTCGCTTCTGCCCGCTGGATGGGCCGCGGCAAGAAGGAAGAAGCCGATGATGCGGCAACGTCCGCTATGCGGGATGTTTTTGATACCGTCCCGATGAAGGGCACGGTTGTGATCGGTGAAGGGGAAATGGACGAGGCGCCGATGCTTTATATCGGCGAAAAGCTCGGTACCGGCTATGGTCCGCGTGTCGATGTCGCCGTCGACCCGCTTGAAGGGACAAACATTGTCGCTTCAGGAGGCTGGAATGCACTTGCTGTGCTGGCTGTTGCTGATCATGGCGACCTGCTGCATGCACCGGACATGTACATGGACAAAATTGCAGTCGGCCCGGAAGCGGTCGGCAAGGTCGATATCAATGCTTCTGTGCTCGATAATCTTAAAGCGGTGGCAAAAGCCAAGAACAAAGAGGTGGAAGATGTCGTTGCCACCGTTCTCAACCGTGAGCGCCACGCCGGCATTATCCAGGAAATCAGGGAAGCGGGAGCCCGCATCAAGCTGATACAGGATGGAGATGTAGCCGGTGCGATCAACACGGCGTTTGATACGACCGGTGTTGATATCCTGTTCGGAACAGGCGGCGCCCCTGAAGGCGTGCTTGCAGCTGTGGCCCTGAAGTGCCTTGGCGGTGAAATCCAGGGCAAGCTTGTGCCTCAAAATGAGGAAGAGCTTGAGCGCTGCAAAACGATGGGAATCGATGATATCAACAAGGTTCTCATGATGGAAGACCTCGTAGGCGGCGATGATGCCATTTTTGCCGCAACAGGTGTAACGGACGGCGAATTGCTTAAAGGGGTCCAGTTCAAAGGAAGCAATGGCACGACTCAGTCGGTTGTCATGAGGGCGAAGTCCGGTACGGTCAGGTTTATTGACGGGCGCCATAGCCTTGTCAAGAAGCCGAATCTTGTCATCAAGCCTTAATTGGCCGAACCACATATCATTGAACAGCGCGGCGGACACATTCATGCGTTCGCCGCTTCCTATGTTTGCCTTCTAAAATGAAGGGGATATCATCCCTGATTTCTCCCGATAAAGACCGCCAGCTGAAAAAACCCGTTGCGTTTAAGTTGATAGAGTAGTATAAAGAAACGTATAAAGGGAAAAATAAGAAGTGCTGCCACATCTGCTTCGGAGAATTTCTTCTTTCCTATTTTCTTCTAATGCGGTGCAAACAACCGCGCATAAAGACCCTAAAAAGCCTTCCAGCTGTCCTTTCCTGAAGTGCCAAAATATCTTTACAGTCAAAAAAGAAAAAGTGTGGTGTCATAATGATTTTAACTATTTCCAACCTTGAAGAAAAAAACTTGAAAGACTTATATGAACTCGCCCGTAATTACAAGATTTCGTATTACAGCAAGCTGACGAAACGCGAACTGATTTTTTCCATCCTGAAAGCACAGGCTGAAAAAGACGGCTTGCTGTTCATGGAAGGCGTCCTTGAAATCATCCAGTCAGAAGGATTCGGTTTCCTCCGCCCGATCAATTATTCTCCAAGTGCTGAGGATATTTACATTTCCGCTTCGCAAATCCGCCGTTTTGACCTCAGAAATGGTGATAAAGTATCCGGAAAAGTGCGGCCGCCAAAAGAAAACGAGCGTTATTACGGCCTTCTCCATGTCGAAGCCGTAAATGGGGAAGACCCGGAAACGGCGAAAGAACGTGTCCACTTCCCGGCGCTGACCCCGCTATATCCTGACCGGCATATGAGGCTGGAAACCGCTCCAAACAGGCTTTCCACCCGAATCATGGATTTGATCGCGCCAGTCGGATTCGGGCAGCGCGGCTTGATCGTTGCGCCTCCGAAGGCAGGTAAGACGATGCTTTTAAAAGAGATCGCCAACGCCATTACGGCCAACCATCCGGAAGCGGAACTCATCATGCTGCTCGTCGATGAGCGTCCTGAAGAAGTGACGGATATCGAGCGGTCGGTTGCCGGCGATGTCGTCAGCTCAACGTTTGACGAAGTGCCCGAAAACCATATCAAAGTGTCCGAGCTCGTCCTTGAACGGGCCATGCGCCTTGTCGAACATAAAAAAGATGTCATCATTCTAATGGACAGCATCACCCGCCTGGCGAGGGCATACAACCTCGTAATCCCGCCGAGTGGACGCACCCTGTCCGGCGGTATCGATCCGGCTGCCTTCCACCGCCCGAAACGGTTCTTCGGTGCTGCAAGGAATATTGAAGAAGGCGGCAGCCTGACAATTCTGGCGACAGCACTTGTCGACACCGGCTCGCGCATGGATGATGTCATTTATGAGGAATTCAAAGGCACAGGCAACATGGAGCTTCACCTTGACCGCTCCCTTGCCGAACGAAGAATCTTCCCGGCAATCGATATCCGCCGGTCCGGCACGCGGAAAGAGGAGCTTCTCATTCCGAAGGACCACCTCGACAAGCTTTGGGCGATCCGCAAGTCAATGTCAGATGCGCCTGACTTTGTGGAACGTTTCATGAAGAGACTGCGCCAGACAAAAACGAATGAAGATTTTTTTGATATGATGTCACAGGAAATGAGCGGCGGGGTAAAACGGGCGAAAGGATAATTTCATCCGCGATGTTGCAAAACATCTTTTATCCTGTTATAATTTCATTTGTGTGGTTAGATATGCCGCCTGGCAGACATCTGCTTGCCGGCATGCCAGCATTGATTCAAAAGATGTGCGGCGTTTAACGGAGCTAACGCTTCTTTGAAGAGACTGCACTCTGGGAATATATATTAAAACTCTGTTTCCAATGAGATTCAGGGCGGAAGGAGATGTAAGGCATGAAAACTGAAATCCAGCCTAAATACAACACAGCGAAGGTTAAGTGCTCTTGCGGCAACGAATTCGAAACAGGATCTGTAAAAGAAGATATCCGTGTCGAAGTTTGTTCCGAGTGCCATCCTTTCTATACTGGACGCCAGAAGTTTGCTGATGCAGGCGGCCGTGTAGATCGTTTCAGAAAAAAATACAACCTCAAGTAATCATTCATTCCAAAAGGCGTTTCGCCGATCGAGTGAATATCATACTGATCTTGGGAAACAGGCAAGATTCATATTCTTGCCTGTTTTTTTACGCGAATTTCCCCTTTTTCGAGGGGAAATTACATATTTTTGTCGAATGATAGTTAAGACGGAAAAGGTTTGTTTGAAAGCCGGTATTGCATCAGTGAGCGGAAACAAGGAAGGGAGAGACCGTCCATGTACGTCATGAAACAGAGCGGATGGGTTGAAATCATATGCGGGAGCATGTTCTCGGGAAAATCGGAGGAATTGATTCGGCGGGTGAGAAGGGCCCAGTACGGAAAATTGAACGTTCAGGTATTCAAACCTGCCCTTGATAACCGTTACAGCGAAGAAGCGGTTGTTTCCCATAACGGAACATCGGTCATAGCGGAGCCGCTGGCGGCTTCACGTGATATTCTGGAGAATGTGCTTCCTGAAACGGATGTTGTCGGTATTGACGAAGTCCAATTTTTTGATGAAGAAATAGTTGGCGTCGTCGAAGAACTGGCCGACCGCGGTTACCGTGTCCTGGCCGCAGGCCTTGACCAGGATTTCCGCGGCGAGCCGTTCGGCACAATGCCGGACCTCATGTCCCTGGCTGAGTCGGTCACCAAGCTCCAGGCGATTTGCCTTGTGTGCGGTTCACCGGCAAGCAGGACCCAGCGCCTGATCGACGGCGAGCCCGCTTCCTATGACGATCCGATCATCCTTGTTGGTGCATCGGAATCATACGAGCCGCGCTGCCGCCATTGTCACGATGTGCCGAACAAGCCCAAGATTTCAGACCAGCTGAAACAAGAAAATACAGCTAAGTCCTGATGTGAAGCCTGCCGTCCGTAACGGCAGGCTTTTTTCGTTGTTAAAAATTATAAAATGTAAGCGCTGCGGATAAAAAGCCAGGAGGGAATCGTCCAGCTCCAGGCGCCGGCGGCTATCGTCATAAGCGGTGATCCCCTCAGGGAGGAAAGAGCACCTCCCTGGGGGTACCCCCGCTTATGCGTAGGCCGCTAAAAAGGAAGTACGCAGCAGCCAATTTAAAAAATATCGATAAGGGCACCAGCGTCTCCGTCTTCGCCTAAAGGCTCGCTAATCGGCGAGCTTTCTTTTGTTTTGATCAGAGGGATGCCGTTAAAGTGAATTTGCCGCGCTGACTCTGGGCACACTACCTCTGAATCATATACGGAGGTGACTTGTGATGAAGCACTTTTTTAAAAAAACCCTGGCTGTTTTAGCCGTGTTTGCGGCTGTCACTGCCTGCTCGCCGATTGAACCGCCGGATGCAGCCATGTATGACGAAGACCCATATGAAAGAATGAATGCGGAAAAAGAGAAAGCGGACAGTGAAGGTTTCAACGACTATGACCTGACTGACCGCTCGCCGGATACAGATTTGAACCCCAATTTCCTTGATATCGGAACCGGCGGAGAGGATACAGGCATCAAGAACATAGGCACCGACCAGGATATGCTCCGCAGCGTCGTTGAACGGATGGACGAATTCAATCCAAAGCGGGTAAGCATTGTCGGCGAGAATGCATTTGTGACGGCCACATTCACCAGGAAATTCACCAGGGAAGAACGGCGAATGCTGAAAGATGAACTGGAGGAACGGCTCACCGGTGCGATGCCGCGCTATAACGTTAATTTGAAGGTTGAGCAGGCAAGGGATTGAGTTGCCGGAACAGGGTGGTTTTAGGAATGTTAATTGGCTAGTAAAGGGCCAGTCATAAGCGGATGTTTTGCGGAGGACTTATTTTATTGGGCCGGTTTGGTGTAGATTCCGGCACATTTGCAATCATCTCGTCCGGTTTTTAGCTTGCATGAAGGTTGCTGAGCACAGCGACCCCCCGGTTGTTCGTTTTAATAAATTGCGAACCCGTGAGGCGCCAGCATTGTTTGAGAAAAAAGATAAATCGACGTTTTTGAAAATTAACCGTCCGTTTTGATGTTAAATTCAATTTTTAAAAGATAAATTGCCTTTTTTGAAAATACCACTTTGCATAGCGACTCCCAAAGGCATTCCGGAAGAGCCCATATTACACACACATACAGGGCTGGCTCGCTGCATATTTCCTGTAAATGACGCAGTTTCACGCAAATCCACGCGAATTGCGGCCAATTCAAGTTCTGCTTTATGCAGATCGAGCTCTTCCAGCACGTATGCCTTCCCGTGATGCCATCCAAAAAAGATGCCTCTCCGTTATAAAGGAGAGGCATCTTACTAGTGAAGCATGGTTATCTTTACTTCGCCTTTCGTGCCGCCTGCTGCACAGGATCCCACACACTGTTGAACGGCGGCGCATACGTAAGGTCGAGATCCATCAAGTCTTCGATACTCATTTCATTGAACAATGCCGTAGCAATCACGTCAATCCGCTTTTCTGCACCGTTTTCACCAATGGCCTGGGCGCCGAGCAACTTGCGGGAATCTTTATTATAAATGAGCTTCACGTGAATCGGCTTGCTGTCAGGGTAATAATGAGCTTTATCACGCGCATCGGTTTTTATCGATGCAAAAGGAAGTCCGAGATCTTCAGCCTCACGCTCGGAAAGTCCGGTGCGGGCGAGCCCCAGGTCCATGAATTTCACGACGGACGAGCCGACAATCCCTTTGAATATTTTCGTCACGCCGGACATGTTGCTTCCGGCAATGACACCCTGCTTGTTCGCATTCGTGCCGAGCGGAATGTGGTCATCTTTTTCTTTGATGCGGTGATATTGGGAAGCGCAGTCGCCTGCCGCGTATACGTCTTTCACGTTCGTTTCCATATAGGCATTCACTTTGATCTCGCCTTTAGGGCCGAGTACGATATTGGTTTCGGCCAGGAACCGGGTGTTTGGCCGAACGCCGATTGAAACAAGTACAAGGTCGGAGTCATAGGTGCCTTTATCGGTTTTCACCTTGCTCACTTTGCCGTTTCCTTCAAAGCCTGTCACTTTTTCGGAGAGCTTCACCTCGATATTGTGTCGTTTTGCTTCTTCACTGATATACTCGGCCATATCAGAGTCGAACGTAGTACCGAGCTGCGGCGCCATTTCGATGATGGTAACCTTCTTGTCCAGTTTCACAAAGGATTCCGCCATTTCCAGACCGATGTACCCGCCGCCGATGATGGTCACATTCTCGACGCCATCCATATTCTCCATAACCGTATGGGTATCGACAATCGTTTTTAACGGGTAAATGCCATCAAGCTCAATTCCTTCCCACTTTGGAACGATAGGCGAAGCTCCGGTAGCAATCAGAAGCTTATCATATTCGTACTCAAAATCTTCACCGGTTTTCACTTGTTTGCCGTACACTTTTTTGTTCTCCGTATCAACGGAAGTAACTTCATGATACTCTGTAGCATTGATTCCGTATTTAGAAACGAACGTCTCCCGCTTACGGGCGACCAGGTTATCGGTTGATTCGATGTCGCCGCTTACGACATACGGAAGGCCGCACTGCGCATACGAATAATGGGCCCCTTTTTCAAGTACAGTGATTTCGGCATCCGGCTGATTGCGGACAATCTGCATCGCCGCACTCATGCCGCCTGCGTCTCCCCCAATGATGATTACTTTCATGAATTACTACCTCCCTGTTTTAAGCAAATTCAACCGGAGTAAAAATACCTATACAGGTATATAAATAGATGTAAAGGTCCGGATGAGCTTCATTATAAAGTATTCTACATTTCTGTATGATTCCCTCTTTGCGGTCTTTTGAACCATAATGCTGACGATTTGGCGGGTAAGCCGCGAAAAAGCGGAACTGAAGCCGTGAAGAGCTGTTTGATAGACTGTAAAAAGGCCGGTGAATCAAAAAAAGTCATGAATTAGACACAATTTATGCGCATCAGCAAAAGATTTGCTGTTTTTTTAAGTTAGCGGGAGGAATTGGATTGCTGGCCGCATCCAAATAATTGGGTGTCGAGTGTATTGATACTGCCGGGCAGGTTTTCCGGTTATCGTGCCATAGCCTCGCTTTGTTACGCCGTAACCTGCTGCTTTTCTGCCATTACTTGCTGCTTTCGCGCCGATGGGAGCGGAGCGGTACTGCAGGAGCAAGGTTTCACGCCGCAACTCTCCGTTTTCGCGCCGGAGTCACTGATTTTCAAGCGGAAAGCCTATGTATTTACGCCAAAAGCACGTTATTTCACGCCTCATCAGTGATTTTACGCCGTACGCCGTCTGTTTCACGCCGTAACGGAAAGGCAGGTTTTCCGGTTTCACGTTCCCCGCATCTTCCCTGCCGCCGCCTGAGCGGCTAGTTTCAATGGAAGCATGACTCAATTACGTTCATCTATTCCCTTTAACAAATGCCTGCCCCCTCGTTTGATTTTGACTGCCGGGTATGTCCTATACTATAATTAGAATGTTATGGACCAAAAAAGAGGTGAGCGATGGTGTTTGATCGTTTAGAAGCAGTTGAAGAGCGATACAACAAGTTGAATGAACTGCTGAGTGATCCGGAAGTCATCAATGACTCCAACAAACTTCGTGAATATTCGAAGGAACAGGCAGACATCCAGGAAACCGTTGAAAAATATCGTGAATATAAAGAAGTCACTGAGCAGCTCGATGACGCGAAAGCCATGCTTGAAGATAAGCTTGATGCAGATATGCGCGAAATGGTGAAAGAAGAGATTTCCGAGCTGCAGGAACGGAAGGAAGAACTCAGCGAACGGCTGAAAATTCTCCTGCTGCCAAAAGATCCGAATGATGATAAAAACGTCATCATGGAAATCCGCGGCGCGGCCGGTGGTGATGAAGCGGCGCTGTTCGCTGGTGATTTGTACCGCATGTACAGCCGTTTCGCCGAAGTGAAAGGCTGGAAGACGGAAATCATCGAAGCTTCTCCGACGGAACTCGGCGGCTATAAAGAAATCATTTTTATGGTGAATGGGAACGGCGCTTATTCGCAGCTGAAGTATGAAAATGGAGCCCACCGCGTTCAGCGTGTGCCGGAGACTGAATCAGGCGGCCGTATCCATACGTCGACAGCGACTGTAGCGGTTCTTCCGGAAGCGGAGGAAGTCGAAGTCGATATCCATGAAAAAGATATCCGTGTCGATACGTTCGCTTCAAGCGGACCAGGGGGGCAGAGCGTTAACACCACGATGTCAGCTGTCCGTTTGACGCACGAGCCGACCGGCATTGTCGTCTCATGCCAGGATGAAAAATCGCAGATCAAAAACAAGGAGAAAGCGATGAAAGTTCTCCGTGCGCGCATCTATGATAAATTTCAGCAGGAGGCTCAGGCAGAGTATGCCGAAAACCGGAAGATGGCCGTCGGATCCGGTGACCGTTCCGAGCGGATCCGCACGTACAACTTCCCACAAAGCCGCGTGACCGATCACCGCATCGGCTTGACGCTGCAAAAACTTGACCAGATTTTACAGGGCAAGCTTGATGAAATCATTGACGCGCTCATCATGGAAGAACAAGCGAAACAAATGGAGAATGCGTAATGCCTCGTATATATGAAGCCCTCAACCGGGCTTCTTCTTTTTTGGAAGAAGCCGGGCGTGAACCGACCGCTGCTGAGTTGCTGCTGCGCCATGTTCTGGGTGTAAGCCGCACTCAGCTGTTTGTGCAGTATCGTGATGAAATGGATGAAAAAGCGCATAAGAAGTTTAAAGAATATATTCGCCGTCATGCTGAAGGGATACCCGTGCAGCATATAACCGGCAGCGAAGAATTTTACGGCCGGACATTTGCAGTCACCAGAGAAGTGCTCGTTCCCCGTCCGGAAACGGAAGAGTTGATCGCCGGTTTGCTTGATCGCATTCATAAGTATTTCACCGGACAGGATTCGATCAGGGTGGTTGACGTCGGAACAGGCAGCGGCATCATTGCTGTCACTCTTGCCTTAGAGGAACCGCGGCTGGAAGCTGCTGGAATAGATATCTCAGAACCGTCCCTGGCAATTGCCAGGCAAAATGCCCGCATGCTCGGAGCGGATGTCAACTTCATACGGGGCGATCTCCTGCAGCCCCTGATTGAAAAAGGTGAAAAAGTGGATGTCGTCGTGTCAAATCCTCCATATATTCCTGATGAGGACGTGGATAAGCTTTCCCCTGTCGTCAGGGAGCATGACCCGATGCGGGCACTTGCCGGCGGTCATGACGGCCTTGATTTTTACCGGCGGTTCATGGAGGAAATTCCGCTTATTATTAAAGATAAAGCAATCGTCGCCTTTGAAATCGGTACCGGACAGGGAGCGGATGTCGCTGACATGCTGCGGCGTACGTTTGCAGATAAAAAACCAACAGTTGAAGTGGTGAATGACATAAACGGCAAGGACAGGATGGTGTTTGCGGAGATTGGTTTCAATGGATAATGACTTGAAATGGGCAAAAGCCGGCTGTCTAAGCCGGCTTTCTTAACCATAAAGGATATTGTCAGCACGGAAGTATTTCAACGCATTCGCCAGCTTCTAGAATATAGATAAGTGCAGCTGCTGTCTTTGCCTAAAGACAGCAGCTGCAGGCGCAAATCTATTATCTGCCTGCCGCTTTATATGTCGAAATTTGCTCTCCATTTCTATGTTTAAGAGATTCGCATCCTGACCACAATGTTCTAGTGAAGGGATGGTGGAGAGCATGAACATGAAAAAAACAGCAATTATTTATCTTATATTTCTTTTAGTGAGCGTTAACCTATTACCGGCTGAAGGGGCAGGGCAGAAAGCGGCAGCTGCGGCTGAGCCGGTTGTCATTCCGGATGATGCCATCCGGCTGAGGATTCTGGCAAACAGCAACAGTGAGGAAGATCAGGCAATAAAGCGGCTTGTCCGCGACCGTGTAAACGACTCCATTAACGAATGGGTGGCAGACTTGACGTCGTTCGATGAAGCCCGAAAAGTGATCCGTTCTCATCTGCCGGAGATAAGGGGAATTGTTGGCAGTATTGTGGAAGAAAACAGCCCTGGCGGTAACTTTACTGTAAGCTTCCAGGAAAATGTGAAGTTTCCGACGAAACTATACGGAAACTTTATCTATCCGGCCGGAACCTATGAGGCGATTTTGATTTCGATCGGGAAGGCAGAAGGCGCAAACTGGTGGTGTGTGTTATTCCCTCCCCTTTGCTTCCTGGATTTTTCAAACGGTGATGCCGTGAAACAGGAGGAAACCGCGGTTAATGATGGTAAAGAGACGGAGCGAGTGGAAGTGAAATTCTTTGTCGTCGAATGGTTCAAAAAAGCCAAATCATTGTTCAGCCAGGAACCGGCATAGGCCGGTTCCTTTATTTCTCGGCTCTGTTAAAGTTTAATGTTGGTATTCCTTATATCATCTTTCTGGTCCTTTAATTCTCTTATTTCTTCTAACACAATTTTTGTACAAGCAACTATAAGTCCAACAATCAAAACCATTCCTGTATATATAGGCAATAAGTAACTTTCTGATACGCCTTTAACCTGATAAATAATATCATGAGGAATTACCCAAAAATTAAGTATATAAAAACCTAACATAATACCGATTATTAGTTTCATATTTTACCGCTCCTTTCACATTCCATAGAAATCCAATCCCTCATTTCATTTCAACCAGAAAAGAACCTTTGATTACTCAACAATCCTGCCCAATACGTGCATAATCCCAAAGAAAAGGTATGTTACTATAGCCCGACGCCCCAATAATTTGATAAGAAGTTGGTCATCCATGGCTTTTAAAATTACTGATTCGGTTTGATTGTTAATTGTAATTGTAATTGCCACTTTTATGTCCAGACCTTTTTTAAGTTTTTCTTTGAAGAGTTAAGGAATTGGGCTCAAAAGGAGTTTTGTAAACAGAACCATTTTTTCTAGCGAATGTCTTAGTTTCAACTACATCATTCCAACTAATAACGACACTAAGTTCCTCTTCTTAAAAATTTCATTTAGGTACGAAGGTAATACCATGCTCTGTATTATCGGTCGTCACATTAACCATGTCCTGAACTTCCCAATTCTCATTTTCATCTACATAAGTTGCTGCAAATTGTCTTTGTTCATTTGCACATTCAGTAGCCAACATTAAAAAAGATAATATCAACAGTAATTTCCTCAAATGTTTATGTTTTTTCCTTTCCAAAAGATAACATCATCGAATTACTTCTCTAAGGCTCCGTCAACTCCTTCTCCTATTCCATTAAACGGCCCGTTGAACAAGTAACAGTATTCCTTTGGTGTTGAATGTATTCTAACACTTGAAACCAAGCTAGGTAATTGTTCAGATATTTAGTTGCAACTCCATTAAAACGTTGTATCCATCCCTGGTGAAAGCGGGCACCCTGCAGCGGTTAACAGAGCCCATGATAAACTGAGTTAAAACCCGAGGGTCCTGCAGAAAAAGAATCCAATCGAGCATAGAAGACAAAGCTCAACCACAAAAAGCAACTACCAAAAACAGAATCTAGTTTTTCCTATCTGCAGGCATGAATCTCTCAAATCTCTCATAGAATAGATGCAACTGAGAACATAGGGAGTGGTGGATATGATGAAAAAGATACGATTTGCAGGGGAAGAGGATCGGGAAAAAATTGCGGAAGCGGCCAGGGCAGCAGGAATTACGGCAGAAGACAACGGCAAGGACGGGGTATTTTTGATGATGGAGAATGATGATCGGTCCATCAGCGCCGCAATAGGCATAAAAGTGAACGGCAAGGAGGGACTGCTTCGGTCCTTTATTTTGTCCCCGGGTACAGCACCGTCAGATATTTTGCATTTTTTCCAGCAGACGGTGGCGGCTGCAGAAAAGACAGGGGTGCGGCAATTGTTTCTCGTGACGCCGGACAGGCGGTTTTCACCATTTTTTGAAGCATTCGGATTCAAACAGGTGCCGAACCTGCAGGAAGAACCTGCGACAGAAGTACGCGGCAAGATTCAGGAGCTTCTCCATTCGGAAGGTGAAGATGGCATGTTGTTATGTTATGATTTTGATATTGTAAGTTAGCATGTCCACAAAGTTATCCACTATCCTTATGAAGTTATTAACAAACTGTGGATATGTAAGTGGATATCATTAAGGTAGAACTCAAAATAAACCCGTTGTATCAGGTAGAGGTGTAAAAAATGAAAGATTTGCATACAAAGTATTGGGTTGTGGAAAAGGAAGATGTAAACGATGAGAGTTATCCACAACTTGAAGAAGCGGCATTGCTGCTCAGGGATAATGAAACGGTCGCATTCCCTACAGAAACCGTGTATGGGCTGGGAGCAAATGCCCTCGCTGATGAGGCTGTGGATAAAATTTTCAGGGCGAAGGGACGGCCCGGCGATAACCCGCTCATCGTCCATATCGCTGAAATAGAACAGCTGGACAGTCTGGCTGCCGATGTTCCAGAAACGGCACAGTGGTTGATGGACGCATTTTGGCCGGGCGCGCTTACGCTTGTTTTAAAAAGCAAGGAAGGTGTATCGAGGAAAGTGACAGCCGGATTGCGTACAGTTGCCGTCCGGATGCCTGACCATCCGGTGGCGCTCGCTTTAATTGAAAAGGCAGGCGTTCCGATTGCTGCTCCAAGCGCCAATGTGTCAGGCCGGCCAAGCCCTACTTCGGCATCGCATGTGAAAGAGGATTTGGATGGAAGGATTGCCGGAATCGTCGATGGAGGAGAAACAGGAATCGGCGTCGAATCGACGGTTGTGGATTGCACCGGGGAAATTCCGATGATTCTTCGGCCGGGCGGGGTCACAAAAGAGCAGCTGGAAAAAGTGGCTGGAAAGATCAATGTCGATCCGGCCCTTGCAGAAGTGAAAGAAGCGCCGAAATCGCCGGGAATGAAATATACACACTATGCCCCGAAGGCTCCGCTTACGATTGTGGAAGGAGACCGGGCGTTTATCCAGCAGCTTGTGGATAACTCGCGTGCCGCAGGAAAAAAAGTTGGGGTGCTTACGACTTATGAACATGTGGATGGTTTTGTCGCGGACGCTGTTCTTCCCTGTGGATACCGGAGCAGGCCGGAAACCGTCGCCCGCGGACTGTACCAAACGCTGCGCAGCTTTGACGAATATGAACTCGATCTCATTTATTCCGAATCTTTTTCAGAAGAAGGGGTCGGCGCAGCGGTCATGAACAGGCTGCTGAAGGCGGCCGGCCACCGTGTGATCAATTCTGGAAAAGAATAAGCGATGGACGATTCCGGATTGGCCTTGAGGCTGGTCCGGGATTTTTTTCATAGCCAGGTATGTGAAAGAGGGGTATTGACTTTACACATGGTTGGGGCGGGTTCTCACAAGACAGCGTAGGCTTGCATGGACGATTCTTCATGAACTGCTCTTCTAACCGGTCCAGTGTATATGAAGTGATCGTGGCATTTTTTCGGCCGTGTGTGGGCGTGAAGGAACCTTTCCGGCGTGAAAGTGTCCTTGAACGGCGCGAAAACTAGTGAACGGCGTGAAATGCTCCGGTTTCCGCGTGTAAATCCGGAAATATCGCGGGAAATTTGTATCAATTGGCGTGAAATACTGCTCATTTGGCGTGAAAACCGCCGCACCGTTTGTGAGTTGGCCCAACCTTCAGACCTGATTAGAGCTTTTACAAGTCAGCACCAGACATGTAAAGTGTTTTTCATTCTTTTTCATGAGGTTTTCCTCAACTTTCTGCAATTACGAACCTTTTACAAATAACAACCAGTCCTTTACCAACCAGCACCTCTCCACTTTTCTATGTCTATTCCCGCCTGGACGTGCATAACGTGAAAGTAACAGGCCGGGGAGGGACAAGGATGGATGTTTCGATTTTAGGGGAGCTATTGACGCTGATGATTATGGCCTTTGCGCTGGGAATGGACGCATTTTCCGTCGGGCTTGGCATGGGGATGATCCCGCTGCGCCTGCTGCAGATTTTTAAAATCGGTATTACAATTGGCCTTTTCCATATCATTATGCCGCTTATGGGAATGGCAATCGGCAAACTGCTGTCAACCCACTATGGAACGATCGCAACGCTCATCGGAGGCGGCCTGCTTCTGCTGTTGGGGCTGCAGATGATTATTTCGTCCATTCGCCCGGGGGAGGACAGGATGATTACACCGGTTGGCACAGGGTTGCTTCTGTTTTCCCTCAGCGTAAGCCTGGACAGTTTTTCGGTCGGCTTGAGTCTCGGTATCTATGGGGTTCGGACCATTTTGACCGTCGCCCTTTTCGGCATCTTCAGCACGGTGCTGACATGGGGCGGGCTGCTGCTCGGCCGCAAGGTGCAGAACTGGCTCGGTACATACAGCGAGGTGCTCGGCGGCAGTATTTTATTTATGTTCGGCTTGAAGCTGCTTTTGCCGATTTGATGATTAAGCAGCATTCAATGTGCTCAAGGTGTGAAATTTCAGATAAAAATAGGAGGGAGCATCGATCTGGATGGTTCCCTTTTATTATGGCTTCTTGTACTGCTTTTAAAAAAACAAGAAGCCGGAGAGCGGACTTGACAGTGCTCCTTAGCGGATTTGGACAGGGAACTGATCCCTTGTCAGCCGAAAACACCTCCAATTAAAACCGACTTACGCAAAAAAACTTATGGATTCACACGCCTTTATTTTCAAAGCAGCCTATAAAAAAAGGCTATGCAAAAATTATCTACAAAGTATAAAAATGATAAAAGTTTCCGATATAATAAGTGACGTGGGAATGTTTTCTGAAGATGCAAGAAAAAAACGGAAACGTTTACCGCGGGGAGGAATTCGAAATGAAAAAGATATTATTCGTCTGTACTGGCAACACATGCCGGAGTCCAATGGCGGAAGCTCTGCTGGCAAACAAATCACAGGGCAAATATGAGGGAAAGTCGGCCGGGATATATGCAGCCGGCGGGAGCGGAGTCTCACCGCAAACGGAGCTTGTGCTGAAGGAGCTTGGGATTGAGATCGACCATGCATCTTCGCCGCTGACAAAGGAACTTCTCGAGTGGGCCGACCTGGTGCTTACCATGACGGAAAGCCACAAAGGCATGATCGGGCAGCAGCATCCGGAAACGCTTGATAAGCTTTTTACATTGAAGGAGTATACAGGCGGGAGCGGGGCGCCGGTTCTTGACATATCCGATCCGTTTGGCGGAGCCGCGGAAGTATACAGAGATACAAGAAAAGAGATCGAGGAGGAAGTTGGCCGCCTGATAAAAAAGCTGGAGGAGAATGAGGGGGAAAACTAGTGAAGCCGCAAAAGAAGCACCGGTTCAGCCTGCGCTGGAAGCTGGTTGTGTTTGTCACCATCCTGTCGCTTGTCACTTACACAGTCAGCGGATTATTCGTTTTTGTGCTTTATGATCTGATTAAAGAGTTTATTCCATTTGGTGAAATGACTTTCACGATCATCACGATGATTCTCGGAATTATGTGGACAGGCATTCTTGGATTTTTTGCCGCGGGTACAATTATTAATCCGCTGAAGCGGCTGGAAAAGACGGCACGGCGTGCTGCCGCAGGCGATATATCGCAGGATGCGGAAGTGTCCAGGTCGGATGATGAAATCCGCTCACTCGGCCTAGCTTTCAATGAAATGCTGGGCAATTTGCGGAGATTGATTGAAGGCGTCAATCATAACTTTGAAGATACGAATCAAAAAGTATCGGAAATTACAAAAGCGTCATACATAGCAAGTGAACAGGCAACGAATATCAGCCAAACGATTGAAGAAATCGCCCATGGAACCGAACAGTCGGCTGCATCCGTTCAAGACGCTGCCCAATCTGTGCAGCATTCGGCAAGCATTGCCGGGCAAGTCCAGGAAGAAGCGGAACAGACGCGGAAGCTGTCAATCGATATGGTAGAAGGGCTGAAAGAGAACCGGAAAGTCATCGAATCGCTTATTCACGGTATGGAAAAACTGTCGGATGGCCAGCAAACATCGCTCCATGCCGTCAACCGCCTGGAAAAAAATGCGAAGGAAGTTGGCGAAATCATTTCGCTCGTCGGGGAAATTGCGGAGCAAACGAATCTGCTCGCATTAAATGCTTCGATTGAAGCGGCGCGGGCCGGCGAGCACGGCCGGGGATTCGCGGTTGTTGCCGATGAAGTCAGGAAGCTGGCCGATGAAAGTGCGAAAGCCGTGAGCGGTATTTCGGCGCTCGTCAACACGATCCAGCAGGAAGTGAAAAATGTCGTCACTCATATCCACCAGCAGGTTGAAACAACTGAAACCGAAGTGAAAAAAGGAGCCGCAGCCAGCGAAGCCATCAAGGAGATGTCATCTTCCGTCGATAATGTCGCTGAATTTGTCGGTAAAATAACGGAACATGTGAATGAACAGCTTGAAAATATCCAGATGACGGCACGCCAATCTGAAACCGTCTCCGGTCTGATGGAAGAGACGTCTGCCGGCTCAGAAGAAGTGGCCGCTGCGATCCAGGAACAGACGGCAGCCATTGAAAACCTTTCTGTTGTCTGCGATGAGCTTTCCGCAAGTGCGGAATCACTGAAAAACGGCATCAAACGGTTCAAGGTATAAGGAAACGGCTCCTTTTGGGGCCGTTTATTTTTTTACCTTATAGGAAGATCTGCCCTCGTCTCGAATGGTGTGTCCCGATTGGCCGGCACTGGAGGAAATGGTCTGCTTATAAAAATCCAGTAATCCCGGCCAAACATTTTCTTTTTTCCGGCTGATATATTAAGATGGAAAGTATGAATTGACTGAACTTTTTAAACAGATAGTAATACAGGAAGTAAATCTCTTTTCTTATTGGGAAAAAGGAGTATCGAGGAAGGGGTTTTGGCTTATGAAAGGCGAACAAGTCAAAGAGCAGCTCCGCAAAGCGCTTGATGATTTGCAGGCATCGGCACAATTGAAACCCGGACAGCTTTTCGTGATCGGGTGCAGTACAAGTGAAGTGACAGGGAAGCGCATCGGAACGGCAGGGACGACCGATATCGCCGAAGATTTATATGAAGAAATCGCCCGGTTCAAGGAGCAGACGGGTGTTCAGCTCGCTTTTCAAGGGTGTGAACATATCAACAGAGCATTGCTGATCGAACGGGAAACAGCGGAATCCCGCGGGTACGGCCTGGTATCCGTCATACCGGCTGCCAGAGCGGGCGGTGCGATGGCTGCATATGCATATAGCAAGATGACCGATCCTGTCGTTGTGGAATTCATCAAGGCGGATGCCGGCATTGACATCGGCGACACCTTGATCGGCATGCACCTCAAGCATGTCGCTGTTCCGGTCAGGAGCAAGGTGAAATCAATTGGTGAAGCCCACCTGACCATGGCGAAAACCCGCCCCAAACTGATCGGCGGCGAGCGTGCAGTCTATAAACCCCACCAAAATACTTGCTTCGGCAAATGAAATAAACTGAGAAACAGATAAATACAATTGTATCCAACAACTGGCACAAAAAAGACCAAAACACCCATCGGTATTGATGGTAAAATAAAAACACAACCATACTCAAGGAGGCCAACCATGGAAAGAGTCGCTAGCAATACAGGCATCTCACTGAAGTCGCTGAAAGAACAGGACCGTGAACTTTATGAAGCAATCCAGCTGGAACTGGGCCGCCAGCGCAGCAAAATCGAATTGATCGCTTCTGAAAATTTCGTTTCTGAAGCGGTAATGGAAGCGCAGGGGTCCGTTCTTACGAATAAATATGCGGAAGGCTACCCGGACCGCCGTTATTATGGCGGCTGTGAATATGTCGACATCGCTGAAAACCTCGCCCGTGACCGTGCGAAAAAATTGTTTGGTGCAGAACATGCCAATGTCCAGCCTCACTCAGGGGCCCAGGCAAACATGGGCGTGTATTTCACGATTCTTGAACAGGGTGATACCGTTCTCGGCATGAACCTGTCCCACGGCGGCCACCTTACTCACGGAAGCCCGGTGAACTTCAGCGGCAAACAGTATAATTTCATTGAATACGGCGTAGATGAAAACAGCCATCGCATCAATTATGAAGATGTACTGGAAAAAGCGAAAAAACACCAGCCGAAACTGATTGTTGCCGGTGCAAGCGCCTATCCGCGCAGCATCGATTTCAAGAAATTCCGGGAAATTGCCGATGAAGTCGGTGCATACCTGATGGTGGACATGGCCCATATCGCCGGATTGGTTGCCGCAGGACTCCACCAGAATCCGGTTCCTTATGCAGACTTTGTCACAACAACAACCCATAAAACGCTCCGCGGCCCGCGCGGCGGTATGATTCTCTGCAAAGAAGAATATGCCAAGAAAATCGACAAATCGATTTTCCCTGGCATCCAGGGCGGCCCGCTTATGCACGTCATCGCTTCAAAAGCGGTCGCGTTCGGTGAAGCACTTGATGACAGCTTTAAAGATTATGCCAGCCATATTATCGACAACGCCAAACGCCTTGGCGAACAGCTTGAAAAACAAGGCTTGAATCTCGTTTCGGGCGGAACGGACAATCATCTGCTCCTCATTGATGTCCGCAACCTTGGCACGACAGGAAAAGCTGCCGAACATGCACTTGATGAAGTCGGCATCACCGTCAATAAAAACACCATTCCATTCGATCCGGAAAGTCCGTTTGTCACTAGCGGTGTCCGCATCGGAACAGCAGCGGTCACATCCCGCGGATTCGGCGTCAATGAAATGGATGAAATTGCAGCCATTATCGCCGGCACCCTGAAAAACATGGACGATGAAGAGAAGCTCGAGGAAATGAAAGAGCGTGTTGAGAACTTGACTGCAAAATTCACGCTTTATCCGAAACGATAAGTTTAATAAGAGCCCGTGCGTTACGGGCTCTTTTTGCTGTAAAAAAAGTCTGTCGGACGGGTGAATGGCAGTGGTGCCGGCTCTGTCCGGGAAAGTCCCTGCTGGCAGGCGGAGGCTTCCCTTTCAGAATTTTACTTGCACTGATTTCAGCGGTTTTGCCTTTTGTTTAAGAGGAAATAGATTCATTTAAGAGGATCAGCAATTATTTGAAGTGGACAAGTAATAACTCTCTCTGCTTCCGTCTGTCATCACAAAAAGCCGGGCGGGGCACCTTGCTGAAATGGAGGGATTTTACATTGGCAAGATTACTTGAATATCTGCCCCTTTTTCTGTACAATTCATCAAGAATACAAAGCATGCGACAGTAAGATGTTAAAAATTTTTTTATCATAAAGGAGCGATTTTGCGATGGGTAAAGTGTATGTATTCGATCATCCCCTGATTCAGCATAAGTTGACGTACATAAGAGACGTAAATACAGGTACGAAGGAATTCCGTGAGCTGGTAGATGAAGTGGCGAGCTTGATGGCATATGAAATCACACGCGACCTGCCGCTTGAAGATGTCGAGGTCCAAACACCGGTCAGCAAAGCGACGTCCAAAGTGATTTCCGGTAAAAAACTCGGCCTCGTGCCGATTTTGCGCGCAGGCCTTGGCATGGTTGACGGTATGCGCAAACTTGTTCCAACTGCAAAAGTCGGCCACGTCGGCCTGTACCGGGATCCGGAAACACTGAAGCCTGTTGAATATTATGTCAAGCTTCCAACTGACATTGAAGAACGCGAGCTGATCGTTGTCGACCCGATGCTTGCGACCGGCGGATCTGCAGCTGAAGCCATCACTTCATTGAAAAAGCGCGGAGCTTCAAACATAAAACTCATGTGCCTCATCGCCGCTCCTGAAGGGGTGGAAGCCGTAAAAGAAGCCCATCCTGACGTTGATATCTACCTGGCGGCACTCGATGAAAAACTGGACGAAAAAGGGTACATCGTACCAGGCCTCGGGGATGCCGGCGACAGGTTGTTTGGGACGAAGTGACACTTTGGAGAAGAGTCTATATAAGGCTCTTCTTTTTTATTTGTCTTTATGGAATTCCCGGAGCAATCTTCATGCAAGTACAAACTGTGTGAGATGAGCGCAATTACGCACCAGGATTTATTTAACTCGGCCGAGAAAAAGATAAATCTCCAGTAATGAGTTCAAATCATGAGCCTGCTCTGTTTAGAGTATATAAAATAAGCTGCCGGAACGCCTTTTGAACTCGGTATGTAAAGTGATATTTTCAAAAAAGATAATTTATCTTTTAAAAACCGAACTTATCCTCAAAACCGGCCGTTTATCTTTTTTTCTCATGAATTGCCGGCTCAGCTCTTCTCCAATGCTGCCAGAATCCCGGCAAAATAAACCCCGCTCACCCTTATCTTTCCCGCCAAAACACCACCCCTGCATGAAACCCCCGTTTTCCGCAAACGATAACAAACATCAAAACAGTACGAGTAAAGGAGACGGGTACCATGCGCAGACTGATTCTTTTCTTTGCCATCATTATCGTTCTTATCCCTCAGCCGGCACGGGCTTATACGTTTCCGGAACGGCCACCTGTTACGTATGGCCAATTCAATCCTGCTGAAACGGCGATTTTGACGACAGATGAGCCGGCCGCCGGTATTCTTACACTTGTAAAAGAACAGTATCCATCCATTACTGTTACAGCTGTTTACGATACGCTGTTTCATGGTTTAGCCGTGCGTGGAAAGAGGAGTGACATCAGGGATCTTGAAAACGAAATTAAACCGAAAGCAAGCGCCCCGGCTGCCGCTTACCGTGTGGATAATGAGAGCATATCGTTCATTGGTGCGTATGAGGTGCACCGTCTTTTTGATGAAAATGGGCGGCGTCTTACCGGCAAGGGTGTAAAAGTTGGAGTCATTGATACCGGGATTGATTACCGGCACCCTGATCTAAGGATCAATTACAGCGGGGGCTTTGATTTGATTGACGGCGACAGCGATCCAATGGAAACACAGGCACCGAAACAATTTGCCACCATTCACGGTACACATGTGGCGGGAATCATCGCTGCAAATGGGAAGCTTGAAGGCATAGCGCCTGATGCAGAAATTTTTGCATACCGCGCGCTTGGTCCAGGAGGAATGGGCAGCTCTGACCAGGTCATCGCGGCAATTGAAAAAGCGGTGGAAGATAAGGTGGACGTTTTAAATCTTTCGCTCGGCAATACGGTGAACGGACCTGATTGGCCGACGAGCCTTGCGCTTGATAAGGCGGTGGAAAATGGCGTCGTGGCTGTCACGTCGAGTGGGAATTCCGGCCCGGAGCGATGGACGGTCGGTTCTCCGGGCACTTCCGCTAAGTCGATTTCCGTTGGTGCTTCGGTACCGCCGCTTTCCCTCCCGTTCCTGACGGTTCCGCTGAAGGATAGGGAAATTCCGGTTGTTCTGATGCGCGGTTCGCAGCCGTGGCTTAAGGCACGGGAGGAATCGATCGTTTACGGGGACCTGGGCTATCCGGAAGACCTGGCAGAAGTTGAAGGCAAGGTTGTCCTGTTGAAACGCGGAACACTCCCGTTCACGGAAAAAGTCAAAAATGCCGAGAAAGCAGGTGCGCTCGCAGTCCTGATTTTCAATAATGAAAAAAGCCGTTTCAGCGGCCAACTTGAAGAACCGGTTTCCATTCCGGCAGCTTCACTTTCGAAAGAGGAAGGGGAATGGCTTCGGAAAACCATTGAAGAAGCCGGTACAATCAAAACCGGCTACCGCACTGTACAGGACAGGCTGGCTTTGTTCAGTTCGCGCGGGCCGGTCACACATACCTGGCAAGTGAAACCGGATATACTCGCCCCTGGTGTTGCGATTAACAGTACGGTTCCAGACGGCTACAGGGCGCTTGATGGAACAAGCATGGCAGCCCCGCATGCAGCCGGAGCGGCCGCATTGATCAAACAGGCGCATCCTGATTGGGTGCCTGAGCAGGTGAAGGCAGCCTTGATGAACACGGCTGCAAGGATCAAAGACAGAGATGGGAAGTATTATCTCCCCGATCAGCAGGGAGCCGGCCGCATCCGGACAGAACTGGCGGTCAATACAGCTACACTTGTATACCCTTCTTCTCTTTCCTTCAATATGATTAAAAAAATCCGGCACCGCACTGAGAAAAAAGTGGACATCACGATCGAGAATTTTGGCGGAATTGCTCGAACCTACTATATTAATACGCCAGAAAATGTGAATGGTATCCAGTGGAAGCTGCCTTACCCGGTCACCGTTCCAGCCGGAGCCCGCAAACAGGTTGAAATAGCGATTGATGTGCAGCCGGACCATATGGAAAAAGGGGTGCATCAAGGTTATTTGACAATAGAATCACGAGGGACCGATGATATTGCGATTCCTTACCTTTTTGTGGTGGATGAGCCTGATTACCCCAGAATCATGGGTTTTGAATGGAAACGCGATGAAAAAAGCGGAAAATATCAATATGATGTGTACCTGCCGGGAGGCGCTGATAAATTCGGGATTGCACTTTATGACCCGGATACGTTTCATTTCATCCAATATTTGGACTACCGGGAAAATGTGGAAAGGGGAATGTCGGCTTTTTGGCCGGATATCAAAAAGTTAGAGCCGGGGAAAGAGTATAAAGCGCTTGTGTTTGCGGAAAAGGACGGACAAGAAAACACCATTGAAACAATAATTGCAGCCTACTGAACAATCAATTATGTTACAATAGAAAACGAATGATTTTTTAGGTAGCAATTTTTTGGCAAATTAGTGAACAAATTAAGTCTAAACCAATTGACATCACTTCACGGGCTATTGTATGCTTACAAAGGACATAATGATAAGGTTTTCATTAGTGTAAAACCATTCTTTACATAAGAAGTCTGAATGGTTTGAACGGCACAAGAAGGAGCGTTGCCAGTGGGTGATGAAAAACGCTATCCTTTTCAAGCTATGGCCTTGATGTCTGCGGTTCTTTCCCAGCTCGCCGGCTCTGTCCTCATCGGGGTTTTCGGCGGCAGGTGGATCGACAAGCAGTTTGGCACCATGCCGCTGTTTCTGATAGTCGGCCTTTTACTGGGCCTTGCTGCGGGTGTGTACGGAGTGCTGCGCATAATCCAACGATTTATGGAGAAGAATGACGATGCCTGATCTTCAAATTCAATTCCGACGCACACAGAAATATCTCCTCTTTTTTCTTTCTTTTTTTGTCCTGGGATGGGGGTTTACTCCGTATCAATCGGTCTTTCTCGGTTTGATGCTCGGTACAGCTGTGAGTTTTTACAACATCTGGCTCCTGAAGCGGAAAACAATCAAGTTCGGAGAAGCCATGGCAACAGGGGGACGAGCTGTTTCGCTCGGTTTGCTGTCGAGGCTGGCGGCTGCGGGCGCTTCGGTTTTAATTGCCCTTGAGTTTCCTGATACATTCCATCTCATCAGTGTAGTAGTGGGATTAATGACATCTTATCTCGTCATTATGATAGACACCTTTATTCAATTACTAAACAAGCAGCCGGAAGAGAGGTGAGGTACATAATGGGACATGGAGCTCCTATTGTAGAAGTATTTAACATTCCCTGGTTAACGGTCAATCTGTCGAATGTTGTCATGATCACGATTACAGCCCTTATAGTGTTTTTGCTTGCTGTAGCGGGGACCCGTTCTTTGCAGATGCGTCCTTCAGGGATGCAGAACTTTATGGAATGGATTCTTGACTTTGTGAAAGGCATCATCGGCAGTACGATGGATTGGAAGACCGGCGGGCGTTTCCTGACTTTGGGAACGACACTGCTGATGTTCATTTTCGTCGCCAATATGCTGGGATTGCCGTTTGCGATTTATTTTGACAGTGAGCTGTGGTGGAAATCACCGACAGCCGACCCTACGATCACCCTGACATTTGCTGTCATGATCGTAGCGCTGACACACTATTACGGTGTGAAACTCAAAGGCGCGAAGGAATATGGAAAGGGCTTTTTCGAGCCGATGTCTTTCTTATTCCCTTTGAAACTGATCGAGGAGTTTGCCAACACGCTTACACTCGGCCTTCGTCTTTTCGGTAACATTTATGCCGGTGAGATTCTGCTGGGCTTGCTCGCTGGACTGGCAGTCGGAGGGTATGAGACTGGCATTATGAGCGGTGTGCTTGGAACACTTGCTGCAATTATTCCAATGATTGTCTGGCAAGCGTTCAGTATATTTGTCGGCGCCATCCAGGCGTTTATCTTCACCATGTTGACAATGGTTTATATGGCACACAAAGTGAGCCACGACCATTAATTATATACACTATATTAAGAGGAAATAAACTATTTTCTTATATTAAAAGGAGGACTTTTTCAATGGGTTTATTAGCAGCTGCAATTGCAATTGGTTTGGCGGCACTTGGTGCCGGTATCGGTAATGGTCTTATCGTGAGCCGTACAGTAGAGGGAATCGCACGTCAGCCGGAACTTCGCGGTGCGCTTCAAACGACAATGTTCATCGGTGTCGCACTTGTTGAGGCGATTCCAATCATCGCGGTTGTTATCGCGTTCATGGTATTCGGCGCATAATAATAAGATTTAATGGACAGTGTCTGATAATGGCGAAGATCGTTTTTAACGATAACCTTCGCCATTCCTTTATGTAAGTATTGAAAATGAACGGCAGCAGGCCGCCTGCCCGGCGGTCCGGCTGTCCTGTAAACTTCTGCATGTTGTAGTGGTTGTTCATGGCAATCATGAACCTGACTCTTGAAGGGAGTGAAAACCGTGTACTTTGGTTCTGGTAATTTCATCTACACCGCCGCGGAAGAAACACATGCGGCAGGGATTAATATTGGTGATATCATCTTTTCACTTGCGGCATTCCTTATTTTGCTGGCTTTGCTCCGCAAGTATGCATTCGGGCCGCTGATGAAAATCATGCAGGACCGTGAAGACCATATCGCCGGTGAGATCGAAGCAGCGGAGAAAAACCGCAAAGAAGCTGAAAAAATTGCTGCCGACCAGCGTGAAGCTTTGAAAGAAGCACGCCAGGAAGCACACGATATGATTGAGAATGCGAAGAAGCTCGGCGAACAGCAGCAGCAGGATATCATCGCGGCTGCCCGTGCAGAGGCTGAGCGCATGAAAGAAGGCGCCCTTAAGGAAATCGAGCAGGAGAAAGAAGCTGCAGTACGCCAGGTCCGCGACCAGGTTGCTTCCTTATCCGTAATGATCGCCTCCAGGGTTATTGAAAAAGAGCTTGACGCCGAGGCGCAGGATGAGCTGATCAATCAATACATCCGTGAAGTTGGGGATGAACGATGAGCAGAGATGTTGCAGCCAACCGTTATGCAGGCGCCCTTTTTGAAATAGCGAAGGAGAGGCAAATGCTGGACAAGGCGGAGCAGGATTTGCGCCTCGTCAAAGAAGTGTTTAGCGGCGATGATGAGCTTACGACGTTTTTGAATCATCCGAAAATCGAAAATGAACAGAAAAAGCAGGTCCTGATGGGAGCGTTTTTCCAGAGTCTCTCACCGGAAGTCATGAATACCTTGCTTTTGCTGACAGACCGCCGGCGCGGCGGATCGATTCAGGATGTGGCAGATTCCTTCATTGAGTTAGCCAACGAAGAGCGCGGAGTTGCTGATGCGAAAGCTTACTCAGTGCGCCCGCTGTCTGATGAAGAAACTCAAGCATTATCTGACATTTTTGCAAAGCGTGTCGGGAAACAATCGTTGTCTATTGAAAATATCGTCGACCCGTCTTTAGTGGGCGGCGTTAAACTCCGGATAGGAAACAGGATATATGACGGCAGTGTAAGCGGTAAGCTGGAACGCATCAAGCGTGAATTGGTGACTGCCGAAGATCGTTGATAAGGGGTGAAATGCATGAGCATCAAAGCTGAAGAAATCAGCGCTCTGATAAAGCAGCAGATTGAAAATTATCAATCTGATATTGAAGTTAGCGATGTCGGTACAGTCATCGAAGTTGGTGACGGTATCGCACGTGCACACGGACTTGACAATGTCATGGCAGGCGAACTTGTCGAGTTCTCAAACGGTGTAATGGGTCTTGCCCAGAACCTGGAAGAAAGTAATGTCGGTATCGTCATTCTCGGGCCTTACACAGAAATCCGTGAAGGTGACGAAGTACGCCGTACCGGCCGCATTATGGAAGTGCCTGTCGGTGAAGAACTTCTTGGCCGTGTGGTAAACCCGCTTGGCCAGCCGATCGATGGCCTCGGACCGATGGAAACGACGAAAACACGTCCGATCGAATCCGGCGCCCCTGGCGTAATGGATCGTAAATCAGTACATGAGCCGCTTCAAACCGGTATCAAGGCGATTGACTCCCTGATTCCAATCGGCCGCGGCCAGCGTGAGCTCGTCATCGGTGACCGCCAGACCGGTAAAACATCCGTCGCGGTTGATACAATCCTCAACCAGGGCGACCAGGATATGATTTGTATTTATGTTGCAATCGGACAGAAAGAATCCACTGTCCGCGGTGTTGTTGAAACGTTGCGTCAGCATGGCGCACTCGAATATACAATCGTCGTTACAGCAGGTGCATCTGACCCTGCACCTCTTCTTTACCTTGCGCCGTATGCAGGTGTATCAATGGGTGAAGAATTCATGTATAACGGAAAGCATGTCCTTGTCGTATACGATGACCTGTCCAAACAGGCAGCGGCATATCGTGAACTTTCCTTGCTGCTCCGCCGTCCTCCAGGCCGTGAAGCATTCCCTGGTGACGTATTCTACCTTCACTCCCGCCTGCTTGAGCGTGCTGCCAAGCTGAGCGATGCATTGGGCGGAGGATCACTGACTGCACTGCCGTTCATCGAAACACAGGCAGGCGACGTATCGGCATACATCCCGACGAACGTTATCTCCATCACGGACGGACAGATCTTCTTGCAGTCCGACCTGTTCTTCTCAGGTGTACGCCCTGCCGTTAACGCAGGTTTGTCGGTATCACGTGTCGGCGGTTCCGCACAGATCAAGGCGATGAAGAAGGTATCAGGTACGCTCCGTCTTGACCTTGCCTCTTACCGTGAATTGGAAGCATTCGCACAGTTCGGCTCCGACCTTGATAAAGCGACACAGGCAAAGCTGAACCGCGGTGCTCGTACGGTTGAAATCCTGAAGCAGGGCCTTCATGAGCCGCTTGCCGTAGAATTGCAGGTTGCCAGCCTTTATGCGCTGACACGCGGATTCCTGGATGACATTCCGGTTACGGACATCCGCCGTTTTGAATCCGAGTTCCATACATGGCTGCAGCATAACCGCAAAGAACTGCTATCCGGCATCCGTGAAACAGGAAACCTTCCGGATGAAGGTGAGTTCAACGCGGCAATCGAAGAGTTCAAAAAGTCATTCTCCATTTCTGAATAAGACTTGCAGAATAGATAGTATCCCGATTTTGGAAAAACGGTGTCTATGAAAAATAGTATTCCGGAGGCGGATTGCCTGTGTGAGGATTCAGCAGAAGCCTGAATTGCAGCAAAGGGCTTTCCCGCCTCGGAATCAATGAATGTTTTGAATAGCGCCAACCTAAAAAAGGTGGTGAGAACGAATGGCATCCTTGCGTGATTTAAAAAGCCGGATCGGTTCCACTAAGAAAACAAAACAGATTACAAAAGCGATGGAGATGGTTTCTGCCTCCAAACTGAACCGTGCCGAGACCAATGCGAAACGGTTTGTGCCTTACATGGATAAAATCCAGGAGGTAGTGGCAAGCATTGCAGCAGGCACAACGGGTGTAAGCCATCCGATGCTTCAGAAGCGTTCTGTCAGCAAGACCGGCTACCTGGTCATCACTTCTGACCGCGGCCTGGCAGGTGCTTACAACAGTAACGTCCTTCGCAATGTATATAACACGATCAATCAGCGCCATAAATCGGCTGATGAGTATACAATCATCGTAATCGGCCGGGTCGGCCGCGACTTCTTCAAAAAACGCAATATGCCGGTCTCCCTGGAGATTACAGGCCTTGCGGACCAGCCGCAGTTTTCCGATATAAAAGACATCGCCAACAAAGCGGTCCAGATGTTCATCGATGGTGCGTATGATGAATTGTACATGTACTACAATCATTATGTCAGCGCCATTCAGCAGGATCTTACCGAGAAAAAAGTTCTGCCGCTGACGGACATTGCAGCTGATGCCGATGCAAAGCTCACCTCATACGAGTATGAGCCAGCCCAGGAAGACATCCTGGAAGAGCTTCTGCCGCAGTATGCGGAAAGCTTGATTTACGGCGCACTGCTTGACGGTAAAGCGAGTGAACACGCAGCGCGTATGACGGCAATGAGGAATGCGACCGACAATGCCGATGACATCATCAGCAATCTTACACTGCAGTATAACCGTGCCCGCCAGGCTTCCATTACACAGGAAATCACCGAAATCGTCGGCGGAGCAGCTGCGCTCGAATAATAGAATGGACGAAAATTGCGTATAGATGCGCACAATGTGCAAGTGAAGTTAGGAGGGAATGTGATGAATAAAGGACGCGTTACGCAAGTTATGGGTCCGGTTGTCGACGTCAAGTTTCCGAGCGGCAGCCTTCCAGAGATTTATAACGCGCTTGAAGTTACGTATGAAGTTGATGGCAAGCAGACAGACCTGACGCTGGAAACATCCCTTCACCTTGGGGATGACACAGTCCGTACGGTAGCGATGGCTTCCACCGATGGCCTGGTCCGCGGCACAGAAGTCACTGACCTGGGGGCACCGATCTCAGTTCCAGTCGGAGATGTCACCCTTGGCCGTGTATTCAACGTACTTGGAGAAAATATCGACCTGGATGAACCGCTTGGTGCAGACGTACAGCGTGACCCGATTCACCGCCAGGCACCGAAATTCGAAAACCTGTCCACGACAACTGAAATCCTTGAAACAGGGATCAAAGTCGTTGACCTTCTTGCCCCTTACATCAAGGGTGGTAAGATCGGCCTTTTCGGAGGTGCGGGTGTAGGTAAAACCGTACTGATCCAGGAATTGATCAATAACATCGCCCAGGAACACGGCGGTATTTCCGTATTTGCCGGCGTTGGTGAACGTACACGTGAAGGTAACGACCTTTACTTTGAAATGAAAGATTCCGGAGTTATCAGCAAAACTGCCATGGTATTCGGCCAGATGAACGAACCGCCGGGTGCGCGTATGCGTGTTGCCCTGACCGGCCTGACAATGGCTGAATATTTCCGTGATGAACAGGGACAGGACGTTCTGTTCTTCATCGATAACATTTTCCGTTTCACACAGGCGGGTTCCGAAGTATCCGCATTGCTGGGCCGCATGCCTTCAGCGGTAGGTTACCAGCCGACGCTGGCAACCGAGATGGGCCAGCTTCAGGAGCGGATCACATCGACAGATAAAGGTTCCGTTACATCCATCCAGGCGATCTATGTACCGGCCGATGACTATACTGACCCGGCACCGGCAACAACATTCGCCCACCTGGATGCAACGACAAACCTTGAACGTAAGCTTTCTGAACAGGGGATCTATCCTGCGGTTGACCCGCTGGCATCGACTTCCCGTGCACTTTCACCGGAAATCGTCGGTGAAGAGCACTATGAAATCGCACGCCAGGTCCAGGAAACCCTGCAGCGTTATAAAGAACTTCAGGATATCATCGCCATCCTCGGTATGGATGAATTGTCCGATGAAGATAAACTGACTGTACACCGTGCCCGCCGGATCCAGTTCTTCCTTTCACAGAACTTCCACGTTGCCGAGCAGTTCACAGGGCAGCCGGGTTCTTATGTACCAGTCAAAGAAACAGTCAAAGGCTTCAAAGAAATCCTTGACGGCAAGCACGATGACCTGCCGGAGGATGCATTCCGCCTTGTCGGCCGGATTGAAGAAGTCGTTGAAAAAGCAAAACAAATGCAAGAGGCTTAAGGGGTTGACGAAGACCGATTCATTACAGGATCAGCCGCAGGTTGAACCAACTAGCCCAGGGAGGGTGTTGCAATGAGTACAATGAAAGTCAATGTAGTTACCCCTGACGGCCCGGTCTATGACGGCGAAGTGGAAATGGTAAGCACAAAAGCTCAAAGCGGTGAGCTTGGTATCCTGCCAGGACACATCCCGTTAGTCGCCCCGCTCGCAATCGGGGCAGTCCGCTTGAAAAACGGAAGCGATACAGATCTAATCGCTGTCAGCGGTGGCTTCTTGGAAGTGCAGCAAGAGCAAGTCACGATACTTGCCCAAGCAGCAGAGAAGGCTGAACAAATTGATATCGATCGCGCCCGTGCCGCTAAAGAACGTGCTGAGCGCCGGCTGCAGCAGACAAGGCAGGATGATGTCGACTTCAAACGCGCCGAAATGGCGTTGAAGCGTGCCATCAATAGACTGGACGTGGGCGGTAACACGTAATAAAAGCAAAAGGCGCCGGCTCAACGGCGCATGCTTGAAACAGGGCCCCGCTGGATGGAAAAGATTCCTTCCAGCGGGGCCCGTATTTATGTGTTTCTGTTTTCTTCTATATTAAATTAATGATGATGGATTGTTGTTTTAATGAAAGACAGGGGATCCGGGGATTGTGTTCTTTTTTGCGTGGATATGTAATGGAGATTTCTTTACACTAAAACAACAAGCTGATGCAAGATTGCTTGTATTAGAAGCGTGGGGACCGGAGTGTCGTGCCTGTAAAGAGGCCAACCAGCAAATTATAGGCACGGGAACGTGACTCTAGTGCCTATAAAGAGGCCGACCAGCAGAATAAGGGCACGGGAACGTGAATCTCGTGCCTATAAAGAGGCTGACCAGCAGAATATAGGCACGGGAACGTGAATCCCGTGCCTATAAAGAGGCTGACCAGCAAATTATAGGCACGGGAACCAGAATCTCGTGCCTATAAAGAGGCTGACCAGCAGAATATGGTCACGGGAACGTGAATCTCGTGCCTATAAAGAGGCCGACCAGCAGAATATGGTCACGGGAACGTGAATCTCGTGCCTATAAAGAGGCCGACCAGCAGAATATGGTCACGGGAACGTGAACCTCGTGCTTATAAAGAGGCCAAGCAGCAGAATATAGGCACGGGAACGTGAACCTCGTGCCTATAACGAGATCAACCAGCAAATTATAGACACGCGAACCGATCCCACCTGCCTATAATGACACCAAGCAGCTTAATATAGTCACAAGAAACAAAATCCCCTAACTTAATCTTAAAACAGAACTTAAACAAACATACACAAAGCATCCAAAACAAAATCACTTCCCTATCAACAACCCTGCACACAAGGAAAAGCAATCATTGTTACACAACAGACGCTTCCTTATATTTCTGTCATTGGACAATCCGTCCATATAAAAAGGACCAATTCAAATAGAAAAAAAGTTTCTTAATTCCGTCACAATCATCGCTATACATATATATAAGAAAGCTTTTACTGGTAAGTTCTGGTCCTTGATCAGGCAAAACCCTGGCTGGTATTACGTTGTAAACGCTTTGCAGGACCTTTGTGACTATTTGAACAAAATGGGTAAATAACAATCATAAATCAGCAAATTTCGACCGTCAACAACAATTTGAAAACGTCAAAAACCATTCACAAATCCGGTAAAAATTAATCCGAAAAGATGTCCATACATCTGCCGGGTGTTATCGACACAAATATTGGGATTTGCTATAATGATTACGGTTACAAAAGTTTAGTGGAAGATGGAGGGGGCGGGTATGGAACAGTTGTTTCTGTATCAAAACAATTACATTTTGGTAGGAATTTTCTTAATCTTGGGTGTATTGTTGCCGGTTGTGGCGTTGAGCTTTGGGACGCTGTTAAGACCGTCTGCACCGAATGAAAAGAAACAGGAGACGTATGAAAGCGGTATCGAACCGGTAGGGGACAGCCGTGTTCAGTTTAATGTAAGGTATTATATTTTCGCCCTGATGTTTGTCATATTTGATGTTGAAACCGTCTTTTTGTATCCATGGGCAGTGGCCTATGACAAACTGGGCATTTTTGCACTGATTGAAATGCTGATTTTCGTCATTATGCTCATTATTGGGCTTGTGTATGCCTGGAAAAAGAAGGTGCTAAAATGGAGCTAAACCTGGAGAATATCACACCAGAAGAATATGCAGAACTTGAGCGCAACGTGTTCATGACAACGCTTGAACAGGTAAAAGGCTGGGCGCGAAGCAATTCGCTCTATCCGCTCACCTTCGGGCTGGCCTGTTGTGCCATTGAAATGATGGGTGTCGGATCATCCCACTATGACCTGGACCGGTTCGGATCTTTTTTCCGTACATCGCCGCGCCAGTCGGATGTCATGATTGTTTCCGGAACCGTTACAAAGAAAATGGCGCCTGTCATGAGAAGGCTGTATGAGCAGATGCCTGAACCTAAATGGGTTATTGCGATGGGTTCATGTGCGACAGCCGGGGGTCCTTATATCAATTCATATGCCGTTGTAAAAGGGGCGGATCAAGTCGTTCCTGTAGACGTTTATATTCCTGGCTGCCCGCCAAATCCGGCAGCTTTGATTTATGGTCTCAATAAACTCAAGGAAAAAATCCGCTACGAGGCTAAAACCGGAAAGCGGGTGAATGCGAATGAGTGAGAAAGACCTTGAACAGCAGAAAAAAGAAGCGGCAGCCAAAGCAAAAGCCGCGGCGCAAGCGAAAGCTGCAGCTATGAAAAAACAACAGGAATCAGGTGCTGCGCCTGAAGATGAAAAAGCGAAAGCGGCGGCAGAAGCGAAAGCAAAAGCCGCTGAATTGAAGAAAGAGCAAGAAACAGGTGGCACATCAGAAGATGAAAAAGCAAAAGCGGCAGCCAAAGCGAAGGCAGCGGCAGCAGCGAAGGCGAAAGCCGCAGCCAAGAAGAAAGAGCAAGAAACAGGCGGCGCATCAGACGATGAAAAAGCGAAAGCGGCAGCCAAAGCGAAGGCAGCGGCAGCAGCGAAGGCGAAAGCCGCGGCCAAGAAGGAAGAGCAAGAAACAGGCGGCGCATCAGACGATGAAAAAGCGAAAGCGGCAGCCAAAGCGAAGGCAGCGGCAGCAGCGAAGGCGAAAGCCGCAGCCAAGAAGGAAGAGCAGGAAACAGGCGGCGCATCTGACGACGACAAGGCGAAAGCGGCAGCCAAAGCAAAGGCAGCGGCAGCAGCCAAGGCAAAAGCGGCAGCAGCGGCCAAGGCGAAAGCTGGCGGTGCCGGTGCAGCCGATGATGAGAAAGCGAAAGCGATTGCAGCAGCCAAAGCAAAAGCGAAAGCGGCAGCAGCGGCCAAAGCGAAAGCGGCCACCTCTTCCGGCGGCAAAGAGGCAGCCGAAGAAGAGCAGGAAGAGCCGTCACCGAACCAGCCGCTGCTCGACAAATATGTGAAAGTCATTGAAGATAATCTTGGCAGTGAGATTCTCGAAGACTCATATATTAACAAGCTTTCCAAAGATGTACCTACCCTTGTGGTGAATAAAGACAGCTATTACAAGCTCGCCGAGTTCCTGAAATTCAATGAACAGTTGAGCTTTGAATATCTATCAGAATTGCACGGGACAGATTTCCAGACTCATATGGAAATTTACGCCCATCTTTATTCGTATAAAAACCGTCAGCCGGTGGCAGTCAAAGTGAAAATAGACAGGGACCATCCTGAAATCGAATCACTTGAGCCGGTCTGGAAGGGCGCCAACTGGCCTGAACGCGAAGCTTATGACTTACTAGGGATCATATTCAAAGGCCATCCGGACTTGAGGCGCATCATGCTGACAGAAGAGTGGGTGGGCCATCCTCTTCGAAAAGACTATGAACCGTACGACGTGGAGGTGTAGCGCATGCTTCGAACAGAGGAAATGCTATTGAACGTAGGCCCGCAGCATCCAAGTACACACGGAGTTTTCCGGCTTGTCGTGAAAGTGGACGGGGAAACAATCAAGGAGGCTACACCTGTTATCGGCTACCTCCACCGCGGAACGGAAAAAATTGCGGAAAACCTGCAATATACACAAATCATTCCATATACAGACCGTATGGACTATCTCGCAGCAATGACAAACAACTATGTCCTTTGCCATGCTGTCGAAACGATGATGGGACTGGAAATTCCTGAACGGGCAGAGTATTTGCGCATACTGGCAATGGAGCTGGGGCGCGTAGCAAGCCATCTGGTCTGGTTTGGCACATATCTGCTTGATATCGGGGCTGTCAGTCCATTCTTATTTGCTTTCAGAGAACGTGAAATGATTATCAATTTATTAAATGAACTTTCCGGCGGACGGCTGACATTCAACTATATGAGAGTCGGCGGCGTAAAATGGGATGCTCCGGAAGGCTGGGTTAAGAAAGTAGAAGAATTCATCCCGTACATGCGTGAGCAGCTTGCCGGTTACCATGAACTCGTAACTGGAAACGAAATCTTCCTCAACAGGGTGAAAGGCGTCGGAAGGTATACAAAAGAAGATGCACTTGAGTATTCCCTGAGTGGAGCGAACCTGCGCTGTACCGGCGTGAAATGGGACCTCCGCAAAGATGAGCCTTATTCCATCTACGACCGTTTCGATTTCGACGTACCGGTCCAGGACGGAGGCGACGCATGGGCGCGTTACCAGGTGCGCATGGCCGAAATAGAAGAATCATTGAAAATCATTGAACAGGCTGTTGAACAGTTTCCGGAGGAAGGGCCAATCATGGCGAAAGTGCCGCGGATCATCAAAGCTCCGAAAGGCGAAGCATTTGTCCGCATCGAGTCGCCGCGCGGTGAAATCGGCTGTTACATTTACAGTGACGGCAAGAAAGAGCCGTATCGCTTAAAGTTCCGCCGTCCATCGTTTTATAACCTTCAGATTCTCCCGAAATTGCTGGAAGGGGAAAACATGGCGAATATGATTGCAATCCTTGGCGCCATTGATATTGTACTCGGGGAGGTCGATGGATAATGCAGGAACTGCTTACAAGCCAGCCCGGCTGGTCGAATTTTTTCATTTCCTTCGGGCTCGCCACTGCGTTTTTGTTCGGTATTCTTGCCTTTGTCATGTATGCCATTCTTGCAGAACGTAAAGTAATGGGTTACATGCAGGGCCGGCACGGCCCGAACCGGGTCGGCGGAAGATTCGGTCTGCTCCAGACCGCAGCTGACGTATTGAAGCTTCTTATAAAAGAAATTTCCATCCCGAAGCTTGCTGATAAACCGCTGTTCATCTTGGCTCCGATCATCGCGTTCGCACCGTCATTCATGGTGCTGGCGACGATGCCGTTCACGGATGCCTTTCAGTTTGCGGATATTGGGGTCGGCCTGCTTTACTACATTGCGATCTCAGGCATCACAACCGTTGGCGTTGTCGCCGGCGGCTGGGCATCGAACAACAAATATTCCCTCATGGGGGGAATGCGTGCGGCGGCCCAGATGATTTCCTATGAAATACCGCTTGTCATGTCTGTAATCGGAGTCATTTTGCTTGCAGGCACACTTAATTTGAATGACATTGTCGCCGCCCAGGAAAATTGGGCATTCATCATACTGCAGCCGGTCGGCTTTTTAGTCTTTTTTATCGCATCTGTTGCGGAGCTGAATAGGACACCGTTCGACTTGCCGGAAGCGGAATCTGAGCTGGTCGCAGGGTACCATGTCGAATACGGCGGTTTCCTGTTTGCATTTTTCATGCTGGCTGAATATGTATATTTATTCGGCACGGCGGCCCTGACAACGATTTTGTTCCTTGGGGGCTGGAATCCGATACCGGGGCTCGGCTTCATACCGGGTGCTGTCTGGTTTGCCCTTAAGCTTTCCCTGATCGTGTTCACAATGGTTTGGTTCAGGTCCACATTCCCGCGGATCAGGGCCGATCAGCTGATGGAATTCGGCTGGAAAGTGCTGCTGCCGGTTGCGCTTGCAAACATTTTCCTGACAGCGATTGTCAAAGAACTATTCAACCTGTAAAGAAAGCCGTATCTGTCGCATCAACATAAAAAGGGGTGAAAAACATGCTGGGATTGGCAAAAGGCTTAAAATATACCCTGAACGTTTTTACAAAAAAACAGCCGACTTATGAATATCCTGATGAGTCGCTGAAACTGCCGGACCGTTTTCGGGGCATTCAAAAGTTCTATCCGGAAAAATGCATTGTCTGCAACCAGTGTGCAAATATCTGCCCGACGGATTGTATCCAATTGACGGGCAAACCGCATCCGGATCCGGACAAAAAAGGAAAAATCATTGATACGTATGATATCAATTTTGAAATTTGCATCCTCTGCGATCTTTGTACAGAAGTCTGTCCGACAGAAGCGATTGTCATGACAAACAACTTCGAGCTTGCGGAGTTCAGCCGTGATGACCTTTTCAAAAACCTGGAATGGCTGGATGAGAACGACAATAATGTGCGAAAGGAGAATAAAGCGTGAATGCAGAATTAGTCATTTTCTTTATCCTTGCACTTATTGCCATTGGCGGCGGCGTGCTGATGATCAACCTGAACAAAGTCATTCATATGATGATTTCGCTCGTGTTCACTTTTCTCAGCATTGCCGGACTGTTCGTTCTCCTGTCAGCCGAGTTTGTAGCGGCCGTGCAGGTGCTCATTTATTCGGGCGCAATCACGATCATCATGATCTTTGGAATCATGCTCACGAAGCATAACGATGAAAACCGTTCAACTGTCGGGACTGTCCGGCTGATAACGGTGCTGGTTGGGGTCGCCGGTTTTTTCATTGCCGTCTATTTTGGCATCAACGACCTTGCGCTTGGTGAGCAGGCTGCCGATTTGCATGTGAACAACACGGAACAAATCGGGATTGCCCTTTATTCCAAGTACATCATTCCGTTTGAGCTGACGTCGGTCGTTTTGCTGGTCGCGTTGATTGGCGCCATCATTCTTGCCAAACAGGACAACGATGAGGAGGTAGATGAAAAATGAGCACCATTCCATTATCCGTTTACCTCGTTGTCGCCCTGATTTTATTTTCAATCGGCCTGTTTGGCGCATTGACAAAACGGAATACCGTCATTGTGCTCGTATCGATCGAACTGATGTTGAATGCTGTCAACCTTAATTTGGTCGCATTCAGCAAATATGGTGTGAATCCCGGCATTACCGGGCAGGTGTTTGCACTGTTCATGATTACGGTTGCTGCGGCAGAAGCGGCAGTCGGCCTGGCGATTTTGATTGCGCTGTACCGCAACCGCCAAACGGTGAACATTGATGAAATGAACATGATGAAGAAATAGAAACATACGTGTTATCAGGGGGGAGAGCGGTTTTGACTGGCAGTGGTGCCTGAAGATTCAATTCCCGCCTCTCGGTTTTCACATCACAGCCAGAATGGCCCGCATTCTGGGAAAAAGAAGGATTGCGCCTGGCCGGCTTTCTCCTGCAATCCAGGAGTTCAGCTGCCGGAGCGGGACCTGCATCCTTTTAAGAAGGGGATTGTGATACGATGATGGAATATGCTTGGCTTATACCGCTGTTTCCGCTGCTTTCTTTCATTTTCCTTCTCATTTTCGGACGGAACCTGAAAGAGGGAAGCGCCTATATCGGTATTGCGGCCACATTAGTTTCGCTGGTCATGTCGATAGTCGTGCTGGCGGAACGCTTGGATGCATCTACGTTTAAACAGACATTTACATGGTTATCGATCGGCGGTGCCGATCTGACGGCAGGCGTTGTAATCAACCAGCTGAATGCCTTAATGCTGCTGATTGTATCGCTGGTCAGCTTTTTGGTACATATGTACTCAAAAGGATATATGCATGATGATGACCGGTTCCCGGTGTTCTACGCATATCTCGGGCTCTTCACCTTCGCAATGCTTGCGCTGGTTATGTCACCGAGCCTCCTGCAGATGTATCTGTTCTGGGAGCTTGTCGGCCTGGGCTCGTTCCTGTTGATCGGTTTTTACTTTTATAAAGATGAAGCAAGGGCTGCCGCAAAAAAGGCGTTCATTATAACCCGTATCGGGGATGTCGGCTTTTTCATCGGCATGATACTCTTGTTCTGGCAAGTCGGCACGTTTGATATTGCTGCTATTTTCGAAGCTGTGGAAGCTGGCGAAATCGAAACGGGCATGATCACGCTGATCGCCATCTTGATCTTTATTGGGGCAGTCGGCAAATCAGGCCAGTTCCCGCTCCATACATGGCTTCCAGACGCGATGGAAGGCCCGACGCCTGTATCGGCTTTGATTCACGCCGCTACAATGGTTGCAGCAGGTGTATACCTCGTTGCTACGATGTTCCCGCTTTTCCATGCAAGTGAAACCGCCATGTCGGTGGTGGCGGTGACAGGTGCGTTCACGGCAATCTTCGCCGCATCGATCGGTCTTGTCCAAAAAGATATCAAGCGGGTTCTCGCTTATTCGACAGTCAGTCAGCTCGGCTATATGATGCTTGCACTTGGTGCAGCAGGCTATGCTGCAGGGGTTTTCCACCTTATGACGCACGCCTTTTTCAAAGCGCTGCTGTTCCTGGCGGCCGGGAGTGTCATACATGCTGTGCATACACAGAACATCGATGAAATGGGCGGTCTCTGGAAAAAACTGAAGCTGACCGCACCGCTGTTTTTGATCGGTACATTGGCCATCAGCGGATTCCCGCTGTTCTCCGGATTCTTCAGTAAAGAAGAAATTCTGGTTGCTGTTTGGGCCGATGAGCGTTATTTCTTATTCTGGATTGCTGTGATTGCAGCGTTTTTCACCGCTTTCTATATGTTCCGCCTGTTCTTCATGGTCTTTACAGGCGAACCGCGCGGCGAACAAAAAGAGGTGCATGAATCACCTGGCTTTATGACATTCCCGATGATTATTCTTGGCATTCTTGCTGTCGTTGCCGGTTTTGTGAACACACCGTGGTTCGGCACATTCCTTGGCGATTGGCTGCTTGAAGGGAATGCGGCACTCGGTGAAGGCCACCATGAAGCACCGGGCTGGATTATGATTGTGGCAACGCTGGTGTCGTTTGCCGGCATTTTCCTGGCATGGCTCATGTACGGCAAGCGTTCGCTTGACCGTGAGCGGGTGCGAAGCACATCACCGGCACTTTACTCAATCTTATTCAACAAGTATTATATGGACGAAATTTACGATAATACCGTAGTCCGCGGAACGAATGCCATCAGTATTTTCCTGAAATACATCGATGAATTTCTCGTGGAAGGCATCGTCGCCGCTACAGCTGCTGCCACACGCGGCATCGGCCGCATCGGTTCGAAGATGCAGAGCGGACAGGTGCAAATGTATACATCCGTCGCCTTTATCGGACTGGCCGCACTGGTCGTCATCCTGGCGCTGACAGGGGGGTATTTCAAATGATTGATTCATACTTGCTTTCGTTATTGATATTCTCCCCGCTGGCAGGCGTCATCGCCCTGGCGTTCGTCCCGGCCACCCAGGAAAAGACGCTGAAACTTGTCGGCTTCCTTGGGACATTGCTGCCGCTGATATTATCACTGGTCGCTTACAGCATGTTTGATTTCAATGCAAAGATCAGTCAGTTCATAGAATCCTACAAATGGATCTCATTCGGGGATCCGGCGATCATGAACGGCAGTTCCTTTGACATCAACTATGAGCTGGGCGTAAATGGCCTGTCACTCGTACTTATTTTGCTTACAACCATTGTCGCAAGCCTGGCAGCGGTTGCTTCCATTCACATCAAACGCGAATGGAAAGGGTATTTCATGCTGTTCTTGCTGCTTGAAATCGGCATGCTCGGCGTATTTGCCGCCGAAAACCTGCTGCTGTTCTTCGTCTTCTTTGAAGTCACCCTCATTCCGATGTTCTTCCTGATCGGAAAATGGGGCTACTCAGAAAAAGAGCGGGCTGCATACAGCTTCTTGATCTACAACGGCATCGGTTCCGCCATCATGCTCATTGTCTTTGCCGCCCTGTTTGTAAGAACGGGTACGTTGAACATCGATGAGCTTGGCCAGGTGGTCGGCATGCTGTCGCCTGAGTTCAGGTATGGTGCACTCATTGCACTCCTGTTCGCATTCGGCATCAAGCTTCCGATCGTGCCGCTGCACAGCTGGATGCTGCGCGTCCACGTCGAAGCGCCGCCATCCATCGTTATGATCCACTCCGGAATCTTGCTGAAAATCGGGGCTTACGGCTTGATTCGCTTCGGTCTCGGACTGTTTCCGGCCGAGTTTGCGGATATTGCGCCGGTTCTGGCAGTGCTCGGTGTCATCAACTTGCTTTACGGTGCGTTCCTGGCATTCATCCAGGAAGATTTCAAAATGGTGCTTGCTTACTCATCTATTTCCCACATGGGCATCGTATTAATCGGCCTTGCCGCATTGAATGAGGCAGGAATTCAGGGAGCAATTTTCCAGGTGATTTCACACGGATTGATTTCAGCACTCCTGTTCTTCCTTGTTTCGGTTTTTTACGAGCGGGTCGGCACAACATCGATCGTCCATCTTGGCGGACTTGCAAAAGCGATGCCGCTCGCAGCAGGGTTCTTGCTCGCAGGTGCGATGGCTTCCCTCGGCTTGCCGGGGATGAGCGGATTTGTCAGTGAGTTCATGGCCTTTCTCGGCCTGTTCGATGTCATGCCGGAACTTGCAGCAGTCGGTGCAATCGGCATCATCCTGACAGCCGCCTATCTGCTGCGCGCTGTGTTGAGTATTTCATTCGGGGCGATGCGCCCTCAATTCGAACGGGCATACGATATCCGCCCGATTGAAATGGTTCCCGTACTCGTCCTGCTGGGATTCATTATCCTGATCGGCGTCTATCCGAATATACTTGTCAATTCACTGCAGCTGACGCTTGAAACCATCATGGTAGGGATAGGGGGGTAACCGATATGGATTTAGAGACTTTATTAAGCTATGAATGGGGAATCATGGCGCCGGAATTCATCATTCTCGGCGTCGCAACTCTCCTGTCACTTATCGATTTGTTCATGGGAAAAAACCAGAGCCGGAAAATCCTGGCCTGGATCGGCATTGCGGGAATCATTGCGGCAATCGGCTTTGTCATTGCCCAGCTTGATACGCCGGTGACGCAAATCCTTGCCGATACGTATCGTCTCGATTCGTTTTCAAAAGTGTTCAAGCTGATTTTGCTTGCCGGAGCTGGGTTGGTGCTGGTGATGTCGCTCAACTATGACCCGGAAGACAGCCGGGAATTCCGCGGCGAATACATCTACTTGATTCTGACCGGTCTTCTTGGCGCGATGATGATGGCATCAAGTGCGGATTTGATCACGCTGTTTGTCGGCCTTGAATTGTTGTCCATTTCGTCTTACATTCTGGCCGGCATCCGCAGAAAACGGCATCATTCAAATGAAGCGGCGATGAAATACGTCATCAACGGCGGCATTTCAACAGCCATCTTCATGTTCGGGATAAGCTATGTATTCGGCCTCACCGGCACAACGAACTTGTATGTAATCGGCCAGACGCTGCAGAGCCTTGCTGATGCTGACCAATTGTACCTGATGGGCATCGCCTTTTTCATGGTATTTGTCGGACTCAGTTTTAAAATTGCATCCGCACCGTTTCACATGTGGGCACCGGATGTATACCAGGGCTCGCCGACTCCGATTACGGCTTTCCTGAGTGTCGTTTCCAAGACAGCCGGATTCGTAATCCTGATGAGAATCGTCATTCTCGTCTTCCTGTTCACACCGGCGACAACGATGAACAGCTCACTGCTTCTATCCGTCCAGGCTTATATCGCAGTGCTTGCTGCCATTACGATGATTGTTGGAAACACTGTTGCACTGAGGCAGAAAAACGTCAAGCGGCTGTTCGCGTACTCAAGCATCGCGCATGCCGGATACTTGCTCGTAGCCTTCACCGCGTTTTCACCGGCACTGCTGTTCAGCAACATGTGGTTTTACCTGGTTGCATACTTGCTGATGAACCTTGGGGCATTTGCGATCATCCAGACCGTGACAGAGCGGTCCGGAACAGAGGACATCAGCGGCTTTGCCGGTTTATATCGCAGGTCGCCTGTTACAGCAATCTTGATGGGGATTCTTCTGCTGTCCCTTGCAGGCATCCCGGGAACAGCCGGATTCATGGCGAAGTTCAACATCTTCCTTGGCGCGCTGTCTTCCCAGCCGGCACAGTACGTGCTGGCAGGCATCATGATCGCGACGACAGTCGTCTCGTATTTTTACTATTTCGGCTTGATGGCGCAAATGTTCATGCGTCCTGCCCGTGACTACAGCAAAGTGAAAATGCCGGCCGGCGTTCTTGCGGTTGTTGTCGTCACAGTCGCAGGAACACTGCTGTTCGGCGTCCTGCCGGGAGTTGCACTCGACTTTTTCCATAACAATTTCAACTTCCTGGAGTTCTTCGGCCAGGCGTAACCCGGAAAAAGGCTGTACTGACCGGTTTGTAAGGAACTTAAGGAAGGGGCTGCATGATGCGGCCTCTTCTTTTCTGTTTAAGGCCACGAACTGAATCGGTAAATTGATAATAAAAACCCGAAAATCACACACCGGGGTTATTTGAAAAAGTTTGACCGTTACCGTCGATATAAGGAGGAAGCGAATTTTTTGCACTCCTCCGGAAAAAACGGATAGTGAGGTTTCCTGGAAAGCCCTGTCAGTCTGAATGAACAAAATGAGATTTTACAAATTGACAACAGGGTAAATTACCTATAGTTACCAATTTAGTAAGCGGGACAATTTCCCTGACACAGTGATAAAATAAGGTTTTCGGCTTGAGAACCAGCCTTTTCTGTCCGGTTTTTAGGATGAAAACATGTCTTTTTTTCAAAAAAAGACATAAATCGGTTTGCCGTTATGCTGGTTTCCTGGTTTTGGAAGTGTTTACATGGGATAAAAACGGGGAAGCGGCATAATTACAAGCCGTAAAATGGGTCTCTTGGCTGTGTTTTTTAACATGAAAAGGATACATAATAGGGTTTGTGTGCAACAGGCTATATTAAATGTATCCCATGAAAGGAATGGTTTACATGATGCAACAGTTCGGTCAATTTTCCGCAATCGGCTTGGTTTCACACATCGTATTTCTTACCATTACCTGGTATGCGCTGCAGGCGCTTCGGATTGATGTACTGATCAGGCCGGGAAAGGAAATGCAGGCGAAGGTGCTGTTAATTTTGCTCACGATCGCCATCGGATCACTGGTAAGCAATTTTTTCCTTGATTACTTGCAGTGGTCACAAAACCTGCGTTTCATGTTCGGTTGACGACCTGTTTCAGAACGGAAAAGGACTAGGAAAAAAAGTTTTTGCATAGTGTTTTAAAAGAGTGGAAAGCGGGCATATAACATTTGGAATTATTGTTTCTACTGACCTTATTTGTGAATGTTTAGCAATGTTGCCATTTATGTGTTCCGTTTCCCAGCAGCTCATCGTATCCCTACAGGGAAGCTGTCGTAAACTGACGACAAATTCCACGTATGTCTCTTTTTATCCGGGAAAAAATGAAGGATAAGGAGAGGGAGTGTACGGGGATGGAAAAAATCGTGTTGAGCGTTCTTGTTCTTTTCAATGTTTACTTTGCTTCAGTTAATGGGAAGGGTCTAATAGATGAACATCAAGCGCTTGAATCGATACCCGAGATGGTCGATGCGGTAAGAGAGAATGGGCATACCCTTGAGGAATGGTCCATATACACCCGCGAAACGATCGACGGTATCCGCTCATTTCAGGACTTCGAGGAAGAGTTGAATCGCTTCAAAACCGCTACCGGCTTCAAGAACTGGCAACTTGAGAGAACGGCAGACGGCTGGAAGGCTTTCGGAGCTTCAACAGACGCCGCAAAAGTCAATGAGCGCATCACATTTATACAGTCAACCCCCCTAAACGGAAAGCCGCATGCGTATGTTATTTACGAAGCAAGCGGGAAATACTGGAAAGAATATGAATGGCAAAACAACTGGTCAACGAGAATCATGTCAAATATCGACAACATATTTCTAGAAACTTCCACAATTTTCTCTTGTGTTAGAGCTCGCACAAGTGGTATGATGGAAAGTGTTTTGTACAACCATGCAAACAAATTACTTGACGAATTTGAAGCAAAAGAAATCGAGCGTCTGGATGAAGAGCATTTCGTATCGGTTTCCGCATATACGCAAGAGTGGGAACAGGTCATTCCAGCTAAAGAAGGCTCGATGAATTTGCAGGTCGCAATAAGAACTTTACCAGATGAAAACACGACTGAAGTTGTAATTGGAACACCAATCATTACTTCTGAATATTAATAATAGAGAATATGGACGCGGAGGGGAAAACCTTGGAAAAAATCATCGTCCGCGGCGGAAAGCGGCTGCAAGGCTCAGTACCGATTGAAGGAGCCAAAAATGCAGTTCTGCCTGTTATTGCCGCAACAATTTTAGCTAGAAGAGGAAGAAGCACAATTACTAACGTGCCCACTCTTGCTGATGTATATACGATCAATGAAGTGCTGCGCTATATGAATGCAGATGTACACTTTGAAAACAATAAAGTCATCGTAAATGCGACACGGTCTTTAAAAACGGAAGCCCCGTTTGAATATGTGAGAAAAATGCGCGCTTCTGTACTTGTGATGGGACCGCTTTTGGCCCGCTCAGGCCATGCCCGTATCGCATTGCCGGGCGGATGTGCCATTGGCTCACGCCCGATTGATCAGCATTTGAAAGGCTTCGAAGCCATGGGCGCCGAAGTGAAAGTCGGAAATGGATTCATTGAAGCACACGTGCCGAACAACCAACTGAAAGGCGCGAAAATTTATCTTGATTTCCCGAGTGTTGGTGCGACTGAAAACATCATGATGGCAGCTGTCCTGGCAAAAGGCACGACTGTCATTGACAACGTAGCAAAAGAACCTGAAATTGTTGACCTGGCGAACTTCCTAAATGCGATGGGAGCGAAAGTTGTAGGTGCCGGAACCGGCACAATCCGCATTGAAGGGGTCGATTCCCTTGAAGGCGTGGAGCACAGCATCATCCCTGACCGCATCGAAGCTGGCACGTTCATGGTCGCAGCAGCCATCACAGGCGGAGACGTATTCCTTGAAAACGTCGTGCCAGAGCATTGCAGCGCCCTTATGGCCAAAATGGAAGAAATGGGCGTCACCTTTGAAGAGCAGGGCAGCGGACTTCGCGTGATCGGGCCTGAAAAGCTGAAACCGGTCGACCTGAAGACAATGCCTCACCCTGGCTTCCCGACTGACATGCAGTCCCAGATGATGGCTTTGCTCATGAAAGCTGGAGGAACAAGCGTCATCACTGAAACCGTATTTGAAAACCGCTTCATGCACGTGGAAGAATTCCGCCGCATGAACGGAAACATCAAAATCGAAGGCCGTTCCGCCATCGTTAGTGGACCAGTTGAACTTCAAGGTGCTGAAGTCGCTGCAACCGACCTTCGTGCAGGTGCAGCGCTCGTACTAGCCGGGCTTGTCGCTGAAGGCCATACCCGCGTGACCGAACTGAAGCATATCGACCGCGGCTACGTGAACTTCACCAACAAACTTGCCGCTCTTGGCGCAGACATTTTCCGCGTCAATGAAGCAGATGAAGTGATCGAAGGCAAAAATGCGGAAAAGAACACAGACGACGATTCAAACGTAATTAATATCCGTCCGAATCTTGCTTAAGTGAGATGGGATAATTCGTTTTGATATGACTGGAACCGCAGACTCTCTGGAGTTTGCGGTTTTTTTGTGTGTTCATTTAAGCGTTGTGGATAAAAAGCCAGAAGAGAATCGTCCAGCTCCAGGCGCCAGCGGCTATCGTCATAAGCGGTGATCCCCTCCGGAAGGAAAGAGCACCTCCCTGCGGGAACCCCCGCTTATGCGCACGCCGCTAAGCGGTCGCCTTGCGCTTTTGTTGTTTAGGACGGTTGTTTTTGAGGAATTGGGGGGCGGTTGTTTGGATTGCGGGCCGGCAGTCTGGGTGGTCTTCGGAAACTGGCGGGCAGCGGGAAGGCAGGCCGGGAGTTGATGTGTAAAGCAAGCCGGAAATTGGCGATTACACAGAGGGGGCGGGGTGATGCCCCGTGGCAGCGTGATGTCCGTTTGGCGTGAAAAAACCTCTGTACGGAGTGAAAGCAGTTGAACGGCGTGAAAAGGGTCGCTTTCCGCGTGAAAACAGCTTGCTTCGGCTTGAAACATAGGCCTGCCCGCGTGAAACCCCCGCGTTATGGCGTGAAAGGAGCCGCTCGCACAGTGGCTGGATCCACATTCAGCCGGAAATGATCGGTTAAATGCCGTATTCAACCCCACTCCCGGCTGCAACCCTCCAGAATGTAAGCAAAACATGACCATTTCCTGCTAAAAAGGCAATTCACCTTCAAAATCATTCAGTCTTAACCAGCCAAAGTATCCCCGCCATACCATTCCGGCACCTGCCTCCAGCAAGGGACAAATATCCACCATTCACTACTGTATCCTATGAAGCACCCGCCCGCATATGCTCCCTGTAAAGGAAACGTAACATGAAGTAACCGAAGTGTAATGGTACATGAGTGCCTGGCAATTGCCTCGCAATTGCCAGGCAACAATTCCTCCCGAAAATCTCCCCGCATACCTGAAGTTTGTATAATCTGACAGGTTTACCGTTCTAAATGCTTGTCCTTGTCCATAGAATTTAGTAAACAGAACGATTCATATTGGAGGATCAAGGGCATGCATAATATTAAACCGGTGTTATGGGTTGCGGCAATTTTAACGGCACTTGTACTATTGATTCCTACACTTCTCGTGGTTCCTTTTTCGGGTAAAGAAAAGGCTGATGTACCGGAAAAGGAAGCTGCTCCCCGCACTGAAACGAAAGGGGAAATTGTCCAGGACTCACCTGTCGACATTCCGGTATATCGGAGTACGGCAAAGAAAGTAGAAAATGTGCCGATTGAGGAATATGTAAATGGTGTTGTGGCAGCAGAAATGCCTTCAGAATTTGAAATGGAAGCTTTGAAAGCACAGGCGCTCACGGCAAGAACATATATTTACAAGCAACTGATGAGTGAAGGGAAAGTCAGTGTTCCGGAGGGTGCAGCCGTGACGGATACTGTCATGCACCAGGTATACAAAAGTCCGGACGAATTGCAAAAAGCATGGGGAAGCGACTTTGAAAAGAAAATGGAGAAAATCAAACAGGCAGTCAAGTCGACAGAAGGCCAAATTTTGACATACGAGGGCCAGCCGATCACCGCTTCTTTTTTCTCCACAAGCAACGGCTTCACCGAGAATTCTGAAGATTACTGGGCCAATCCGTTTCCGTACTTACGCAGTGTTCCAAGCCCGTGGGACAAAAATTCGCCTAAATATATAAGTGAGCAGGCCATGACGGTTTCCGAGTTTGAAAGCAAGCTGGGTGTCAATCTCCCGCCAGGATCTGTCGGCACGATCATCGGCCGCACGGAAGGACAGCGCGTAGCAGCGGTTGAAATCAATGGCAAAAAGTTCAACGGCCGCGACATCCGCAACAAACTTAACCTGAAATCGACAGACTTCACCTGGAAACGGAAAGACGACACGATCGTCATCACGACAAGAGGATATGGCCACGGCGTCGGAATGAGCCAGTATGGTGCAAACGGCATGGCCGGAGAAGGAAAATCATATGAAGACATTGTCAAACATTATTACAAAGGCGTATCCATAACAAAAGCTGAACCGTTCGTTGAGAAACTGACGGCGAAAAAATAAGCCAGGAAGGCGCACTGCTGTGACGGTGCGCTTTTTATTGCCGTATAGGAAAGGAAAAATTATCAGAAAGGAAGTGTTTCGCCGCAGCGGCACCTCCGCCTCTGTATTCTGCTCAAGACTCGCCAGTCTTTTATCGAAAATTTATGGAGAATCTCAAGCAGATGGAAGTTTCATGTTACCATATAGGATATATATACATAAGCAGGGGGGCTGCAGCACCGATGGTAATCATGAGTATACTCTTTCCTTTGTTGTATTTAGCCGTTATCGTTTTTGGTTTTTATACAGTCATTACGATCTTAAAGTCACTAAAGGAGCGAAATGTGATTCTGAGTGAAATCCGTGATGAGCTGCGTAAGAATAACGGCAAGCTATAGGTGAATATATCGCTCTAAAAATACCGCCAGTTCGGTATTTTTTTCTTTTGCCCTGAGTGTGTTCCTAATGCAACCCGGGCACTAAGAATAACTTTTTCCAGCAGCCATGCATATTTAAAACGGCTTTGTCGAAAGATAAGTGGAAAAAAATTTTTGCGGAAATGTATATAATTCTCATAATCTGCTCAGAATGGTTGCTGAGGTGATGATTGAATGAGAGAGGAAGAAAAACAATTTTCTCAAAAATCCAAATGGCAACAGCTTCTACGCAAGAAATGGTTTTACCCGGCTGTTTACATCGCAAGTGCTGCGATCATTTTAACAGCGGTTCTCTGGTACCAGGGTGCCAGTAACCAGGAAGTCCAGCCGGAAGCACCGGGCCAAACAGAGTCCGATGGTGTTGCATATTACAAGAATGAAGATGTTGTTCCAGTCAATTTGTCTGAAGAAACTGTCAAGATGCCTGTTTTAGAAGAGGAAAAAGTCAAAATCACAAAACAATTCTATGATGCGGCTGCCCCTCAAGAAGAGCAGGAAAACGCCCTAGTATTCTACAATAATACGTACAGGCAGAGCACAGGGATTGACATTGCAGCTGAAAGCGGCGAAGCATTTGATGTTGTAGCGGCAATCAGTGGAACTGTCGTAAAGGTTGAAAATGATTCACTGCTTGGAAATGTTGTGGAAGTTGAGCATGAAGACGGTGTGACGACCCATTACCAGAGCCTTGAGGATGTAGCTGTTGAAACAGGTGCCTTCGTTTCCCAGGGCGAGCTGATCGGTAAGGCCGGCCGCAATGTGTATAACAAAGAAGCCGGTATTCACGCACACTTTGAAGTCCGTAAAGACGGCGAACCGGTAAATCCGGAAGATGTGTTCAATAAACCGTTGTCTGCTGTACTTGACGAAATGAAGCAAGAACAGGAAGAAAAGAAAGCGTCTGAAGAGCCTGGTGAAGCGGCAGATGCTGAAGAAACACCAGCTGCTGAAGAAGATAGCCAGGAAGACGGAGCATCTGATGAGTCTGAACAGGCTCCTGAAGATGGAAGCGGTGACGAAGAAGACGGCGGCTCCGAAAGTGAAGATGGAGACAAGTCTGAAGAAACACCTGGAGCATCCGTCGGAATGGCAAGAGCTTAAAGCGGAGCCGGTAGTTTAACCCGGATGCCCGCAGCAACTGGCATTAACGTTCAATCTCTAGCTTTTGATATGCGAAATACTTTCCCCTTTGAAAAATAGTATTTACCCCGGATAGTCCATCCGGGGTATTTTTTTGTTGAGCTGTTGTATTGGGAAATGGAAAGAATTATAGTAATGAAGGGCTAAAAGGAAAAATTTTTCTGTGTATGTGTAACCTTCCGGATGGCTTTAGCGTCTAACAAAGTGAAAGAGGTGACAGAGATGAAAAAATTGTTGATGAGTTTATTTGCAGTCATGCTGCTGTTGGGTGCTGCTGCCTGCGGAACAGCTGAAGAAGATTCAGCGAATGAGGACAGCGGATCCGTCAATACACAATCATCTGATGAGGCAGCAGAAGAAACGGCGACAGAGACAGAAGGTGAAGGAACAGAAGAAGAACCGGTTTCAGAAGAAAATGGTGCAGCAGAAGAGGAACAGGATGGCATAAACGGTGAAGGTGCGGCAGCTCTGCCTGAAGAAAAGGAAATCGAAGTTAAGGGAGAAGCTCCGGAAACGAAGACCGCCAAGCTGCAGCAAAGCGATTTAGGCTATTATATGTATGTTCTTGACGGCTATTCCCTTGAAGCGGAGGAGCCGAATAAAGATGTGCTTCTAAGTCAAAAAGATGATAGTTTCTTCGTCCGCATCGAGCCTGTGCCGGCAGAAGCCAATATGGATGATGTGAAAACGAATGCGAAAATGGGGCTTGAAGCAGTTGGAGAAGTGCAAGAGTACTCTGCGGCTGACATTCATGATGAATACTTCAAGGATGCCGAATATTATATGGTTGCAGAAGACGCTGATGTCAATGTAACCGCACTTGCCAAAGAAATTGACGGGCAAATGTTCAAGTTCACTATGTTCACTCCGAAAAAAGAAACGGCAGAAGCCATCACTCCGGGATTCTGGGCGATGATGCAGAACATTGTAGTGCCGGAAGTTAAATAAAAGTTGAGCCGCTGCAGGGATGCAGCGGTTTTTTTAGTGCCTGGCAATTGCTTCGCAATTGCCAGGCAACTTTCTTTATCAAGAACAAAATCCCATTAGTAAATATAGACTATTAAGAAAATTTAGTATATAATGCGAATCATATTATCAGATGCGACTTTGCAGAAGGGGTTGGGGTCATTACGTTTTGCAGGGAAAATAGGGGAAAACGAAACAAAGCGGAATTAAAACAGGGCCGGACCGCTGGCGATTTTGCCAGAACGGAATGCAGCAGTCAGCTTTTCTTTATAAATCGCTGCCAGCGAATATGCCGGAAGGTCAGCGGTCAGGAGGATTGATCGATCAACTAAGATGAACAGGGCAGGTGTTTTACGATGAAGATCGATGATACAGACAGAAAAATATTGAATCTGCTGAGTGAAAACGGCCGGATGTCGTATGTGGACATCGGGAAGGAACTCAACCTGTCGCGCGTATCGGTGCGCGAACGGGTGAATCAGCTGGCGCGGGGCGGCATCATTGAAAAGTTCAGTGTTGTGATCGATTCCGAAAAGGTCGGGAAGAAGGTCTCCGCTTTTTTTGAAGTCGACTGCGAACCGTGTGCACTTGTAACGGTAGCGGAAAATCTAGCGAGCAATCCGAATGTGGCAAGCTGTTACCAGATGACAGGGCCCAGCACCCTCCATATGCACGTCCTTGTCGATGATTTTATGTCGCTCGAGAACTTTGTGAATAATGAACTGTATGCGCTAGATGGAATCACAAGAGTGGAAAGCCATATCCTGCTCAGGCGCTTCAAAAGCCGGTCCGGGTTGAAACTATAGCAGTCAATCGAAAGAATTCATTTCTTTCGATTTTTTTTGTGCTTTTTTAGTAGTGTATCTGATCCGAGCAAAAATCCCTTAAAAACTTGTCTCTTTCGAAAAAAAATTTTCCCTTTTTAACCATATACCGTAAACCCGCACCACTGCGCCGTTTCACCCCTAAAACGCTTTAAAGAATGTAAGCGTTTTATTTAAATATTCTAAATTTTTTACACAAAACTGTAGATTTTCAGAAAATTATGTTTTATAATTCAAAACAATCTTATCGAAAAGAAGTCAAACAATACAAAAACATTTCTTTTCGGAACAAAAAGGCAGAAAAAAATACTTTTTTGTAAAAATCATACCAGGTTTTTTCTGTACTAGCAGGAGGGGGAAGAAAATGAGAAAAGCAGGATGGTTTGGGACAATCGGATTTCTGCTCGTATTCCTGTTTGTGGCAACCGGGTGTTCCGGGGAGCAGGCAGCGACAGAAAAGGAAAGCGGTGAAGAACCGGTAACGGCAGGGGCCAAAGCGGATAAGACGACACTTGTCGCCGGCCTTGATGATGACCCGCCGCAGCTTGACCCGCATTTTTCAACAGCCGCAGTTGACCGCCAGGTGTATCACAGCATCTATGACAAACTGGTCGATGTTGATGACCAATTGAACTTTGTGCCGCAACTTGCTGAGAAGTGGGACATATCGGAAGACGGCAAAACGTATACACTTCATCTCCAAAAGGGAGTTACATTCCATGACGGAACACCATTCAACGCCGAAGCGGTCAAATTCAACTTTGACCGGATGATGGATCCCGATGCAGGATCAAGCCGGACATCCGAGCTGAGCCCGGTCGAATCCGTAACGGCAGTTGATGAGCATACCGTTGAAATAAAACTGAAGGAAGCATTCAGCCCATTCCTCGCCGTATTGAGCGACAGGGCCGGAATGATGGTCTCTCCTACAGCTGTCGAAGAAAAAGGGGAGGACTTCAAAAACTCACCGGTTGGAACAGGTCCTTTCAAATTCGTTGAACGTGTCAAACAGGATAAAATCGTCGTTGAAAAGAACGCCGACTACTGGGGCGGCGAACCGAATTTCGAAAAAATCATTTACCGCCCGTACAGTGATGAAAACGTCCGCGTAACAAACCTGGTTTCAGGTGACGTGGACATCATCAACAAAGTTCCGCCGAAAGATGTTGAGAAACTTGAAAAGGATCCGAACATCACCCTTTCCGAAAAAGGCGCTCTCGGTTTCCAGGGACTTTACTTGAATAACAAGAGCGAACCATTCAGCAACCAGAAACTGCGTAATGCGCTTGACCTTGTCATTGACCGCGAAGCGATTGTAAAAGTTGCCCTTCGCGACACAGCCGTCACATCAGGCGGGCCGATCGCACCTGGCACATGGGCATTTGACGAGTCCATCAAGCCGAAGGACCGCGACATCGAACAGGCGAAGAAGCTTATGGCTGAAGCGGGCCATCCGGACGGATTCTCCTTCACGCTGAAAATCACAGCCAAGCCGGTTGAAGAGCAGCTGGCCCAGATGATCCAGTCAATGGCTGGAGAGGCCGGCATCAAAGTTGAGGTTGAAAAAGTCGAGTTCGGCACAATGCTCGACCAGATGGATAACTTCGAATTTGACGCTGTCCGCCTCGGCTGGAGCGGACGCACCGATCCGGACGGCAACATTCATGCACTGTATCACAGCACAGGCTACATCAACTACGGTTACAGCAACCCTGAGATGGATAAGCTCCTGGAAGATGCCCGTACAGAGACTGACCAGGAAAAGCGGAAAGAGCTTTATACGAAAGCGCAGCAGCTTGGACAGGAAGAGTCACCGTTCATCTTCATCTACCATGAAAAAGACTACAAAGGGTTTAAGAACTATTTGCAAGGTTACCCGCACATCCCGGATACGATGATGCGATTCCACGAAGTATCATTTAAATGATCGAATGGATACCCAGGGCCTGGAGCATTTGCTTCCGGCCCGCTTTGTTACTTTAGGCTGCAAGACTTGGCAGCAAGGAAAACAGCGGTGCTGCAGCTCGGAGGCAGCATACCGTTCCTCTCATCAAGACGGAGACTTTTTACAGGAGGGTTGGGAAAATGGGGGCATTTTTACTAAGAAGGCTTGGCTTAATGTTTGTCATCTTATTTCTTGTCAGTATCATCATCTTTTCGCTTGTCCATATCACACCGGGGGATCCGGCGGTCATCATGCTCGGCCAGGAAGCTACCCCTGAAGCGCTTGAAGCCCTTCGCAATAAATTGGGCTTGAACGATCCGCTTTACATTCAGTACTGGAGCTGGATTTCGGGCGTAGTCGTCGGGGATTTCGGGTATTCGCTCAAAGATAACACCCCGGTCTTATCGATCATCGCGCAAAAAATCCCGGTGACGGTCCAGCTGACGATTCTTTCCTTTATTATCGCACTATTGATTGCGATTCCAGCTGGTGTTATATCAGCTACCAAAAAAGGAACGTTCTGGGACTATCTTGGCACGACATTCGCCCTTTCAGGCGTATCAATCCCGCCGTTCTTTCTCGGGATTTTGCTCATTTTCATCTTTGCCATAAGCTTCGGCCTGCTGCCGCCTTCCGGCTATGTGGCGCCGTGGGTCGATTTCAAGAAAAGCATCATGCTGATGATTTTGCCGGCCCTGACCGTCGGTGTCAGGCTGTCGGCTGAAATTACGAGGATGCTGCGCTCGAGCATGCTTGAAGTATTGCAGGCTGACTATATCCGCACAGCATATGCAAAAGGCTTGATGGGCAAAACGGTCATCATCGGCCACGCCCTTAGAAACAGCTTGATTCCAGTCGTAACAGTGAGCGGACTGCAGCTTGCGACTTTCCTTGGCGGCGCTGTCATCACCGAAACGATTTTTGCAGTGCCGGGTCTTGGCAGGCTCGTCATTGACGCGATTTTGACGCGGGACTTCCCGGTCGTGCAAGGGGCCGTCATGTTCATGGCAGTCGCGGTTATTGTCGTTAACTTCGTCGTCGACGTGTTATATTCCGTGCTTGATCCGCGCATCAAGCTGACAGGAGGGAAGGCGGCATGAGTGCTGTAGAAGTAAAAACAGAACAACCACCGGTTCAGCCGCCTGTCACAAAAGGCGAAAATCCCAAAAAACGGATGTTGAAAGAAATTGCAGGCCGGTTTATGAAAAACAAACTGGCGGTTGCGGGCGGATTTTTCATCCTGCTGCTCATTTTCATGGCAATCTTTGCACCGGTCGTTGCCCCGCAGGACCCGAGTGAGCAAAGCTATGCAGACTTCTTAACCGAGCCGACTGCCGACCACTGGTTCGGCACCGATGAACTCGGCCGCGATGTGTTGAGCAGGGTCATCTACGGAGCCCGCGTTTCTCTCCAGGCCGGCATGATTTCCGTAGGCATCGCCCTTGCCGTCGGGGTGCCGATCGGATTGTTTTCCGGCTACTACCGCGGCGTGCTTGATGAATTCATCGTGATGCGTTTTACCGATGCATTGCTTTCCTTCCCGCCGCTCGTTCTTGCGCTTTCAATGGCGGCGGTTCTCGGCGCCGGGCTGCAGAATGCGATGATCGCAATCGGAATCGTGTTTACCCCGAACATCATCCGCCTGATGCGGGCCGAAGTATTGAGCCAGCGGGAACGGGAATACGTCATGGCAGCAAAGGCGTCAGGGCTGAGTGACCGGAAAATCATTTTCCTTCATATCTTTCCGAATTGCCTGCCGCCGATTCTCGTTCAGGCGACACTCGCTGTTGCCGGCGCCATTATTGCCGAAGCGTCACTGAGTTATCTTGGCCTCGGCACCCAGCCGCCGACACCGAGCTGGGGCGCCATGCTGTCGATGGGACAGGGATACCTGGCGGATGCGCCATGGATCGCTTTATTCCCGGGCATCTTTATTTTCATCACAGTCCTATCCATCAATCTCTTCGGCGATGGGCTCCGTGACGCGCTTGACCCGAAAATGAAATAAGGGGGACCGGCTATGATTGAATTGAATACATTTTCACTGACGGCCCGCTGTCCGGAAACCGGCATGCTCGGTGTGGTGATTTCAACCGCGCGCCCGGCTGTCGGTTCCCTTGCCCCGTATGTAAAAGCGGGAGCCGGCGCGATTGCAACCCAGGCCCTCGTCAATCCGTTTTATGGAATTGATGGACTGAAGCTTTTAGATGAAGGAAAAAATCCCGGTGACGTCGTGAAGCATGTCACAGCAGCAGACGAAGACCGGGAACGGCGCCAGCTGGCAATTGTCGATGCAAGCGGCAATACCGCCGCCTTCACTGGCCGGGACACCGTTCCGTGGCAGGGCCATATCGAAGGAGAACAGTTTGTCGCGGCCGGCAATATGCTGACCGGTCCTGAAACATTGGAAAAAATGGCCGAAACGTTCACTGCTTTGCAAAAAGATGAACCATTTGAAATCCGTATGCTTGAAGCGCTGAAAAGCGGACAGAACGCAGGAGGCGATAAGCGCGGCAAACAATCAGCCGCCCTCTATATCGCAGCCGAAGAGGAGTATCCATATATCGACCTCCGTGTCGATGAACATGAAAATCCTGTCCAGGAATTGTTCCGGATCTATGAAGTATGCCGGAAGGACTTATTTCCATATACAACTAATATGCCGAAAAGAAAGCAAGGGGGTCTTGATTAATGGGAAAAAAATTATTGGAAGTCAACGATCTCCAGGTGTGCTTTGAAAATAAAAAGAAACAAAAAACGTGCATCGTGGAAGGTATCGGCTTCAGTGTGGAACAGGGAAAAACACTCTGCCTCGTCGGTGAATCAGGATGCGGCAAAAGCCTGACATCGCTGTCGGTCATGGGGCTGCTGCCGGATTCAGGCAAGGTGACCCGGGGCGAGATCCTGTTAAACGGGGAAAACCTGGCCGAAAAATCGAAAAAGGAAATGAGCAAAATCCGCGGCAACAACATTTCGATGATTTTCCAGGAACCGATGACGTCACTGAATCCGGTCCACAAAGTCGGCGACCAGATCGCTGAAGCGGTCATCCGCCACCAGAATGTGAGCAAAAAAGAAGCAAAAGTGCGGGCGGTCGATGCTCTCAGAGATGTCGGGATCCCGTCACCGGAAGAGCGCTACCATGCTTATCCGCACGAACTGAGCGGCGGCATGCGCCAGCGCGTCATGATCGCGATCGCGCTGAGCTGCAACCCGGATCTGCTTATTGCCGATGAACCGACTACCGCACTTGATGTGACAATCCAGGCGCAAATTCTTGACCTGATGAAAGACTTGCAGAAAGAACGGGACATGGGCATCATCATGATCACCCATGACCTTGCCGTCGTCTCGGAAATGGCCGATGACATCCTCGTCATGTATGCAGGCAAAGCGGTGGAAAAGTCGACAAGTGATGCATTGTTCGAAAATCCGCTGCACCCGTACACACAGGGATTGATGCAGTGCATTCCGGATGTCGACGGGGAACAGAAGGAGGAACTGTTCGTCATCAAAGGCACGGTTCCGTCCCCTGATAAGATGCCGGCCGGCTGCCGATTCGCAGATCGCTGCCCGTTCGCAAAAGAGATGTGCAGAAACGAAGCGCCGCCGCACGTGCAATATAACAGCGAACAAAGTGTCAGCTGCTGGAAGTATACCGAAAAATGGAAACTGGAACCGGAAACGGAGGTTGAAGCCATTGGCAGTTAGTGCGTTGAAAACAAAGCCTGATAACTTAATGGAAGTCACTGATTTGAAAAAACACTTTCCGGTTGGGAAAACCGGTTTTTTTGCTAAAGAGCAGCAGGTCGTAAAAGCGGTCGACGGTGTCAGCTTCAATTTGAAAAAAGGTGAAACGCTCGGCATCGTCGGCGAGTCAGGCTGCGGAAAGTCGACAATGGGCCGGGCCCTCCTCCGTTTGCAGGAACCGACATCGGGTAGCCTGTCTTTTGAAGGTGAAGACCTGAACGCATATACGTCCAGGCAGCTGCGCGAAAAACGGAAAGACCTGCAAATCATTTTCCAGGATCCATATGCATCACTCAATCCAAGAATGTCTGTCGGCGCGATGCTTTCTGAAATCGTGGAAACTCATAAAATCGTTCCGAAAAAAGAAGTTCAAAACTATGTCAATCAGCTGCTGGTCGAAGTCGGACTGACCCCTGATCACTTCCACCGCTTCCCGCACGAGTTTTCCGGCGGCCAGCGCCAGCGCGTCGGTATTGCCCGCGCCCTGTGCGTCAACCCAAAGCTGATCGTCTGCGACGAAGCGGTATCCGCACTTGATGTGTCGGTACAATCGCAGATTCTCAACCTGCTGCAGAAGTTGAAAAAACAGCATGACCTGACGTATCTTTTCATCTCCCATGATCTAAGTGTCGTCAAGCATATCAGCGACAGGGTCGGCGTCATGTATCTCGGAAAAATGGTGGAGCTTTCGTCAAAAAAAGACTTATATGACAACCCGCTGCATCCTTATACAAAAGCACTTTTATCTGCCATTCCGTCAACGAAAAAAGACAGCAAACGGGAGCGGATCGTCCTGCAGGGTGATGTGCCGAGCCCGCTGAGCGTGCCGAGCGGCTGCCGCTTCCATACGCGCTGCCCGCTTGCAGAGGATGTTTGCAGGCAAAAGGCGCCTGAGTTCAGGGAAGTCGGCGATGAACATTTTGTTGCCTGCCACCTTGTGTGAAAAAGAGGAAATCCTTTTGCGTTCCCAGAAGATAATTTAACAGAGACGCATTTTAATAGAAAAGGTGAGTCACAACGGGCCAACCCGGAACCCGGTTTGTCCCCGGAAAGTGACGTGCTTTTATCAAGAGGAAGTACAAGCAGAAAAAAGATGTTAAATCTCATTGAACCAGAGGAGGAGCAAATGTTGAATCACGATTATTTATCCTATCCTTATTCGTCCCAGCGCATGGCAACCTTCGCCAGGAGCGGCATGGTGGCGACATCCCAGCCGCTTGCCGCCCAGGCCGGGCTTGATATTTTGAAAAAAGGCGGCAATGCGGTTGATGCTGCAATCGCAACCGCGGCGGCCCTCACCGTCGTCGAACCGACTTCAAACGGAATCGGCGGCGATTCTTTTGCACTCGTATGGATGAAAGAAGATGAGAAACTGTACGGATTGAATGCGAGCGGCCCGTCGCCGCAAACCATTTCCATCGATGCTGTAAAGGAAAAGGGGCATGAAGAAATCCCGAAATACGGCTGGGTGCCTGTAACTGTACCGGGTGCGCCGGGATCATGGGCGGAGCTGTCAAAGCGCTTCGGGAAGCTGCCGCTGACAGAAGTGCTGCAGCCGGCGATCGATTACGCCGAAAACGGCTACCCGCTTTCACCGATACTCGCAAAGTACTGGAACCTGGCGTTTGACCGGTTTAAGGAACAGCTTACAGGGGAAGAATTCAAGCCATGGTTTGATACGTTTGCGCCTGGAGGAAAAGCGCCGGGCATCGGCGACATGTGGAAATCTCCGGGCCATGCGGCAACATTAAGATCGATCGCCGAAACAAACGGGGAATCGTTTTACCGAGGCGAACTTGCCGATAAAATCGATGCGTATTCCAAACAGCACGGCGGATTCCTTTCAAAAGAGGATCTGGCGGCTTATAAGCCGGAATGGGTCGAACCGATCAAAGCCAATTACCGCGGCTACGATGTATGGGAAATCCCTCCGAACGGCCAGGGGCTTGTCGCGCTGATGGCGCTGAACATGCTGAAAGGGTGGGACTACACTGAAAAGGACAGCGTTGAAACGTATCATAAACAGTTCGAAGCCATGAAGCTTGCCTTTACCGATGGCCAGCAATACATTACCGAACAGGAAAAAATGTCAGCTGCGACAGAGGGCTTGCTTTCTGATGAATATGCGGAGCAGCGCCGCTCCCTCATCGGGGAAAAAGCGTTGACGCCTGAGCCGGGCAATCCGCCGAAGGGCGGTACCGTCTATCTTGCTGCGGCAGACGGTGAAGGGAATATGGTATCATTTATCCAGAGTAACTATATGGGCTTCGGCTCAGGGATCGTCGTGCCGGACACCGGCATCGCCCTGCAAAACCGCGGCCATAACTTCTCGCTTGACCCTGAACATGACAACCGGCTGGAACCGGGCAAGCGCACGTACCACACGATCATTCCCGGCTTCCTGACAAAAGGAAATGAAGCGGTCGGCCCGTTCGGTGTCATGGGCGGATTCATGCAGCCGCAGGGCCATGTCCAGGTCGTCATGAACATGATCGACTTCGGGCTCAACCCGCAGGCAGCCCTTGATGCACCGCGCTGGCAATGGATGGAAGGGAAAAAAATCCTCGTTGAACCGGACTTCCCGAACGACATCGCCCAGGCGCTCGCCCGCAAAGGCCACAAAGTCGAAGTTTCGCTCGACAAAGGCCCATTCGGCCGCGGCCAGATCATCGTGCGCGACCCCGAAACCGGCGTACTCTCCGGCGGCACCGAAAAACGGACAGACGGATCAGTTGCAGCGTGGTAAATACAGGTGACAGGTACCTGTCGATGTATGTCGACATTCGACAAGTGACAGGCACCACCCGAAAAAAGGATTGGATTGTATGAAACAGTTGAATTTATTCATGGCGTTTTTCCGCGTGGGGATGCTCGGTTATGGCGGCGGGCCTTCATCGATTCCGCTCGTGCATAAAGAGGTCGTGGAAAAGTACAAGTGGATGACCGATGAGGAGTTTGGTGACCTGCTGGCGCTCGCCAATACATTGCCGGGACCGATCGCGACAAAAATGGCCGGCTATATCGGGTACCGTGTCTCCGGCATTATGGGGATGATTAACGCTGTTCTGGCGACCATTTTCCCGACGATTGTGCTCATGATTGTGCTGCTGAGCTCGCTCCGCGCGTTTAAGGACCAGCCGTGGGTGGCAGGCATGACGGAAGCGGTCATGCCTGTTGTCGGCGTCATGCTCGCTGTTCTGACCTGGCAATTTTTACAGAAGGCGCAGACCGGCCTCGGCTGGGCAAAGACATTGCTTCTTGGTGCGGCAAGTGTCGTCCTGCTTGAATTTCTCGGTATCCATCCCGGAATATTAATCGCCATTTTACTGATTTACGCACTGGTGAAACCGGTCAAAGAAGCCGGTAAGACGAACAAAGAGCAGACAGCTGCGGCGGAAGGGAGGAAGATGTCTTGATTTACTGGGAGATTTTTCTCGCCTTTTTCATTCCGGGCATTCTCGGGTACGGCGGCGGTCCGGCATCAATTCCGCTCGTCCAGAACGAAGTGGTCGGTAATTACGGCTGGATGACGGTGGCCGAATTCAGTGAAGTGCTGGCCCTCGGCAATGCGCTGCCGGGACCGATCGCAACAAAGATGGCCGGCTACATCGGCTATCAGCAAGGCGGCATCCTCGGTTCGGCTGTCGGTATTTTTGCGACCGTTGCCCCGTCTCTCATTCTGATGATTGCGCTATTGGGTCTTCTTTATAAGTTCAAAGATTCACCGAAGGTTAAAAACATGACGATGCTGATCCGCCCGACAATTGCGGTTCTGCTCGGCGTGATGGCATACGAATTTTTCTTCAACTCATATGAAGCAAGCGGCACGCTTCAGCTCGTCCTGATCGCTGCGGCAAGCTTTTTGCTGCTTGAGAAATTCAAGGTGCACCCGGCATTTGTCATTGTCGGCGCACTCGGGTATGGCGCGATCTTCCTGGCGTGATTGGAACAGCGCTTCCCGCAAAACTAAATCGGAAAAAAAGCAGAGGAAACGGGAGGCGTGATTCCCGGCCTCTGCTTTTTTAGCTGTTAAAACAGCGGTTTTTTGATAAAAAGATGCGCTGGCATTACCCGGCTGATGACATAATCCTTGCCTCCTCAGAAGGAAGGGACGTACGGACCCAGCCATGCGGGCACCTTGCGCTTCTGGTTTGTGCCTGATTGGGAATGGCCGATCCTTGCAGGAAAAAACAGGAGGGAAGCGAATACCTTCTATATAAGTAGTGCGGAAATCAGATGGAGGGAGAGGAAACAATGAAACAGATACCAAACGATCTAGTGGCCACTTTTTCAATTGTAGGATTCGATCCGGAAACAGGGGAACTCGGCATTGCAGTGCAATCAAAATTCCTCGGAGTCGGTGCGGTTGTTCCGTGGGCGAAGGCGGGCGTCGGCGCTGTGGCGACCCAATCTTATGCCAATACAAGCTACGGGCCGGAAGGACTTGAATTGATGGCTTCCGGGAAGACGGCGCAGGAAACACTCGATATGCTGACCGGGGAAGATGCGGAACGGGAACTTCGGCAGGCTGGCATTGTTGATGCAAAAGGGAATGCTGCCACATTCACAGGGTCGGAATGTTATGACTGGGCCGGCGGAATAACTGGCAGCCATTATGCCGCTCAGGGAAACATCCTTGTCAGTGAAGACACAGTGCAGGCGATGGGCAAGACATTTGAGCGGACGCAGGGCTCACTTGCCGACCGGCTGTTGAACGCATTGGATGCCGGCCAGGAAGCGGGTGGCGACAGCCGCGGAAAACAGTCGGCAGCCTTGCTCGTGGTCAAAGAAAAAGGGGGATACGGCGGATTCAACGACCGCTACATTGACCTCCGTGTTGATGACAACCATGAACCGATCAAAGAGCTCATGCGCATTTACCGGCTCCAGCAGCTCTACTTTTCCGAACCGAAACCAGAAAATATTCTTACCATCGAAGGTGAACTCAAGGAAGAACTGATCACCCAGCTGAAGCGCCTCGGCTACCTTGAAGACATGAACCACTACACAGAAGAAGAATGGCATGAGGCTCTCACCACATACATGCACACCGAAAACTTCGAAAACCGTGAAATCGGACAGGGGAAAATCGACCGCGAAGTATTTGAATATATGAAAGAACAGCCTACAATGCATTTTTAAGCATATAAAATTGCCTGGCAATTGCCAGGCAATTTTTCAGCTTGTAGAGAAACCCCGTGTTTTCTACAAGCTTTTTT